>NZ_MPRL01000064.1:0-18617 GCF_002020875.1 Solemya pervernicosa gill symbiont
CGGGGCGCCGTAGGCATAAACGGTCGCGTTAAGTATTTGCCGCTTGCTTGGGCTTGGATGCCCAAAACAAGCTTCCGCAAAAATAGCGACTCCCCGGTTTATATAGAGAAATTCTTTGACACACCGTAGTCAAAACAATAGAATTGCGCGCTTATGTTTGGCCGCTTACCCGTGTTTGTTGACCTTAAACGTTATGCTGATCAAGGCGTGATGCTTGAAGGCGAACTCGAGTTAAGCAAAATGTCCAGGTTGTTGGAGTCGCTCACCTCCGATGAGGGGAGTATTAAGGTTGCGATCAACTTCGGCATTGATGAGCAGCGTATTCGCTATATGCGAATCGAGGCAACTGCAGAGCTGATGTTACGTTGTCAGCGCTGTATGCAGCCAGTTGAGCAGCAGGTAGTGCTCAATTCAGCGTTGGGGCTGATCAGCAGTGAGGCTCAGGCCGAGAGGCTGACAGGGGAGTATGAACCGTTTCTAATCCCTGATGAGCAGGCTGCGATAGCGGAGATTATTGAGGATGAGCTGATTTTGGCGCTTCCGATTGTTCCCCGTCATGCCGATCAGCTTGCCTGTGCGCCGGTTGACTACTCATCGGACGATGCCGAACAGGAAAAGGTTGTCGAACAGGAAGAGAAGGTGAACCCCTTCGCAGCCCTGAGCGATTTGAAGAAACATTGAATTTTTGACAGTTAGTTAGGAGCCACGACCATGGCCGTACAAAAGAACCGTAAGACCCGTTCAAGACGTGATATGCGCCGTTCACACGACGCACTCACCGCCCGCGCACTCTCAATCGATCCTACCTCTGGTGAGACTCACGTGCGTCATCACATCACCGCAGACGGCTTCTACCGTGGTCGTCGTGTCATTGCCGAAAAGGGCGAATGATGTTCCGTTTGGAGCGGCATTTTGCCGCTCCGGACAACCTCTCCAGTACCACTAAACTAACTCGAAGGGCATGGATCGGATGACGATTGTCTCTCTCGATGCCATGGGTGGCGACGCAGGCCCAGATGTCACTATCCCGGCGGCCGAAATCGCACTCGAAGCTAATCCCGATCTCAAGCTGATTCTGGTTGGCGATCAGGAATTACTCACCAAACGTATAGCGGACCTTAAGCCAGCACTGGCTGAGCGGGTTTCAATTCGTCACGCCTCGCAGAAGGTGGAGATGGATGAGTCTCCTTCATCGGCACTGCGTGGCAAGAAGGACTCCTCGATGCGGGTTGCGATCAACCTGGTTAAAGAGGGTGAGGCGGGTGCCTGTGTCAGTGCCGGAAATACCGGTGCGCTGATGGCAACGGCGCGTTTTGTGCTCAAGACTCTGCCCGGTATCGATCGTCCTGCCATCTGTACCTCGATCCCCTCGGTTGAAGGGCACAACCATATCCTTGATCTCGGCGCCAATGTCGACTCCAGCTCTGATCACCTGTTCCAGTTTGCAGTGATGGGATCGGTGCTGGCGAGCGCGGTTGATAATATCGAATCGCCTCGTGTGGCACTGCTCAATATTGGTGAGGAGGAGATCAAGGGTAACGATCAGGTGAAGCGCGCGGCGTCGATATTGGCTGCAAGCGAGCTTAACTACATCGGTTATATCGAGGGTGATCAGGTCTTTAAAGGTGGTTCGGACGTAGTGGTCTGCGACGGTTTTGTCGGCAACGTGATGTTGAAGACGACCGAGGGGGTGGCGAAGATGATCAGTCACTTCATGAAGGAGGCCTTCATGCGTGGTCCGCTCTCCAAATTGGCCGCGGTTATTGCGATGCCGGTGCTGAAATCTTTCCGTAAGCGTATCGACCCGCGCCGTTATAACGGTGCCAGCCTGCTCGGCCTGCGCGGTATTGTGGTGAAGAGCCACGGTGGTGCTGATGCTTTCTCATTTGCCAACGCGATCAAGATTGCCACATTGGAGGTGAGCAAGTCGGTACCTGAGCGCATCCACTCTGAGCTGGAAACGCTACTAACAAGAAGAGAAGCGGTTTGATCTATTCGCGAATTGCAGGAACCGGCGGACATCTACCGGAGAAGGTGCTGAGCAACGGCGATCTGGAAAAGATGGTCGATACCAACGATCAGTGGATACGTGATCGCACCGGCATCGAGAAACGCCACATCGCCGCTGAGGGTGAGACCACCTGTGACCTGGCCGAAGTGGCCGCACGCAAGGCGATTGAGGCTGCAGGTCGCAGTGTCGATGAGATCGATCTGATTATCGTTGCGACCACCACCCCTGATCGCGTCTTCCCGAGTACTGCCTGCCTGCTACAACAGCGACTTGACATCCACGGCTGTGCTGCGTTTGATATCCAAGCGGTCTGTACCGGTTTTGTCTATGCCCTTGGTGTGGCCGATAAATTCATTAAGAGCGGTTCGGCCAAATGCGCGCTCGTCGTCGGTGCCGAGACCCTGTCACGCATTGTTGACTGGAATGATCGCACCACCTGTGTGCTGTTTGGTGATGGTGCTGGTGCGGTGGTGCTAGAGGCATCCGAAGAGCCCGGTATTCTCTCCACCCATCTGCACGCTGATGGTAAGTATGAGTCGCTGCTAACGGTTAATAGTGGTGTCTCCACTAATTATCAGCAGGTGCTCGACCACGGTGCCTATATCGAGATGCGTGGTAACGAGGTCTTCAAGATGGCGGTTAATACTCTGGGTCGCATCGTTGATGAGACTCTCGCCGCTAATAATATGGAGAAGAGCGATATCGACTGGCTGGTGCCGCATCAGGCCAATACCCGCATTATCGGTGCGACGGCCAGAAAGCTGAAAATGTCGATGGATCATGTGGTGGTCACGGTTGACCAACACGGCAATACCTCTGCCGCCTCAGTACCGTTGGCGCTTGACGCTGCTGTGCGCGATGGCCGTATTAAGCGCGGTGAGACGCTGTTGTTGGAGGCGTTTGGCGGCGGCTTTACCTGGGGCTCAGCGCTACTGAAGTTCTGATTCGGTCAACACCCCGCATATAGAACAAGAACTACTCAATCAGGAAAAACACTCAATGAACTTTGCTTTTGTCTTTCCCGGTCAGGGATCACAATCGGTCGGTATGCTCGCCGATCTGGCAGAGGGCCATCCGGTCGTCGCCGATACTTTTGCCGCAGCATCCGATGCGCTCGGCTACGACCTCTGGAAACTGATCCAGGATGGTCCTGTAGAAGAGCTTAATAAAACCCATATCACCCAGCCTGCGATGCTGGTCTCCGGTGTTGCCGTCTGGCGCGCCTGGCAGGCAAAGAGCGGTGCCACTCCTGCGGTGATGGCGGGTCACAGCCTCGGTGAGTACACCGCGCTGGTCTGTGCAGGGGCGCTCGCTTTTGAGGATGCGGTCAAACTGGTCGAGAAGCGTGGGCTGCTGATGCAGGAAGCGGTTCCGGCGGGTGAGGGTGCCATGGCGGCAATTCTTGGTCTCGACGATGAGGCTGTTATGAGTGTTTGTGCCACAGCGGCAGAGGGTGAGGTCGCAGAAGCGGTTAACTTCAACTCGCCGGGGCAGGTGGTTATTGCAGGCAGTAAGGGTGCAATTGAGCGCGCCATGGTGCTGGCCAAGGAGCAGGGTGCAAAGCGTGCACTGCCGCTGCCTGTCAGTGTGCCGTCGCACTGTGCGCTGATGAAACCTGCGGCTGAGAAGATGGCCGAGGCGTTAGCGGCGACCGAAATCAAGGTGCCTGCAATTCCCGTTATTCATAATGCGGATGTTGTCAGCCACAACAGTGGTGATGATATTCGCGATGCACTGAAGCGTCAGCTACATATGCCGGTCCGCTGGGTTGAAACGGTTGAGAAGATCAATGCCGACGGCATCGGCACTTTGATTGAAGGTGGTCCGGGTAAGGTGCTTGCGGGGCTGAACAAACGTATCGTCAAGACAATGACTGCAATGCCGGTCTTTAGCGGTGATACGCTGGAGAAGGCGTTGGCTGAGATTGGAGGAGAAGCGTAATGAGCTTAGAGAATCAGATTGCACTGGTTACCGGTGCCAGCCGAGGTATCGGTCAGGCAACTGCCCACGAGCTGGGTCGTATGGGTGCGACCGTGATCGGCACTGCGACCAGCGAAGGTGGTGCGGAGAAGATCGGTGCGGCGATGGCTGAAGCGGGTGTTAAGGGGGTGGGTCGGATGCTGAATGTGACCGATCAGGCCTCGATCGATACTCTGCTTAAGGCGATCGGTGATGAGTTCGGAGCGCCGACTATTTTGGTCAATAATGCCGGAATAACCCGCGATAACCTGCTGATGCGTATGAAGGATGATGAGTGGGATTCGATTATCGATACCAATCTCAGTTCAGTCTTTCGCCTCAGTCGCGCCTGTCTGCGCGGCATGATGAAGGCGCGCCAGGGGCGCATTATCAGTATTGCGTCAGTGGTTGGTTCAATGGGTAACGCCGGTCAGACCAACTACGCGGCGGCCAAGGCGGGCATTATGGGCTTTACCAAGTCACTGGCACGTGAAGTTGGTTCACGTGGTATTACTGTGAATACCGTGGCGCCCGGCTTTATCGATACCGATATGACCCGCGCCCTTCCCGATGAGCAGAAGAAGGCGCTGCTGGATGTGATCCCGCTCAATCGTCTCGGTTCGGCCGAGGAGATTGCCCAGTCGGTTGGCTTCTTTGCATCGCCGGCTGCGGCCTATATCACCGGTGAGACGCTGCATGTAAATGGCGGAATGTACATGGGGTAATCGACTCATCGGAGTCGGTTGGCCGTTTGATGGGCGTAGCCAATCAATAAATGGCATTAACAATAATCGTTAACTGATTGTTTATTAATAAGTAATAGATATTTGAATTGACGGATTTGCAACGCTTAAATTGGACTTCACATAGGTGTGGAACCGTGCGTTCGATTCCAATACAATAGCCGCCGCAGCCCAATACGGCATAAAGAGAACAAGTCTGGAGGATATATCAGTCATGAGCAGCATCGACGAACGCGTCAAGAAGATTGTAGTAGAACAGCTGGGTGTTAAAGAGGACGAAGTGACCAACGAAGCCTCTTTCGTAGACGACCTTGGCGCAGATTCACTCGACACCGTCGAGCTGGTAATGGCCCTCGAAGAAGAGTTCGAGTGCGAGATTCCAGACGAAGAAGCAGAGAAGATCACCACCGTTCAGCAGGCTATTGACTACGTCACCGCCAACCTGGACTAAAATCTGCTGTTTCAATATAGGGCCGTAACTGCACTCGCTGCAGTTGCGGCCTTGTAGCTTCAGTACATACGTAAATATTCAAGAGGTAGTCGCATTGTCGAAGCGTCGCGTCGTAGTGACCGGTATTGGTGCCGTCACCCCCGTTGGTCTCAATGTTGAAGAGACCTGGAAAAACATTCTTGCTGGTAAATCGGGTATTGCTCCAATTACCCATTTCGATGCAGCTGCATTTTCCGTGCGTTTTGCCGGTGAGGTGAAGGACTTCGACATCACTGAATACATCACCAACAAAGATGCCAAGAAGATGGACCCCTTTATCCACTATGGCATTGCCGCAGCGTGTCAGGCGATCGACGATTCGGGCATTGAAGTGACCGATGAGAATGCTGAGCGAATTGGTGTTGCGATCGGTTCCGGTATTGGTGGTCTACACACCATCGAAAAGACCGATGCGGTCTACCATAAGAGCGGCCCACGCCGTATCTCTCCCTTTTTCATACCTAGCAGTATCACCAACATGATCTCGGGTAACCTCTCGATCAAGTACGGTATGAAAGGTCCAAATATTGCCATCGTCACGGCCTGTACCACCGGTACACATAATGTCGGCGATGCGGCTCGCATGATCGCTTATGGTGATGCCGATGTGATGGTGGCTGGTGGTGCCGAGATGGCAACTACTGAACTGGGTGTGGGTGGCTTTGCCGCTGCTCGTGCACTCTCCAGTCGTAACGATGATCCTGAGAAGGCGAGTCGCCCCTGGGATAAGGATCGTGATGGCTTTGTACTCGGCGAGGGTGCCGGTGTTGTTGTGCTTGAGGAGTATGAGCACGCCAAGGCCCGTGGTGCGACCATCTATGCCGAAATGAGCGGTTACGGTATGAGCGGCGATGCCTACCACATGACCATGCCTTCAGAGGGTGGTGAGGGCGCGATGCGCTGCATGGTAAGTGCGATGCGCGATGCGGGTCTTAACCCAGATCAGATCGACTACATCAATGCCCACGGTACCTCCACACCGGCGGGTGATATTGCCGAGACGATGGCAGCGAAGAATGCATTTGGTGACCACGCTTACAAACTGGCGATGAGCTCCACCAAGTCGATGACCGGTCATCTTCTCGGTGCTGCCGGTGGTATTGAGGCGGTCTTCTCAATTCTGGCAATTCGCGATCAGGTGGCTCCGCCCACCATCAATATCGACAATCCAGATGAGGGTTGTGATCTCAACTATGTCGCCCACGAGGCGCAGCAGATGGAAGTCAATGCAGCGCTCTCCAACTCCTTCGGTTTTGGCGGCACCAACGGTTCGCTGCTCTTTACCCGTCTGCGTTAAATATCGCTGCCCCAGCGCAGCGAATCGCCTGTGACGCAACCGGCAGCAGAAAGCGGAGAAAATACGGTCTCAATCGAGATCGCCTCGAAGATCGATCTGCTCGATCTTCACCGCTTCAACCGCGAGCGTTATCCTCATCTGCTTGAGAGCGTGCTACATGGCACGGCTCAGGCGCGATACGACATCCTGTTTGCCTTTCCTGATCACTACCTCACCCTGATGCAGAGTGGCGATCTCAGCGAGCCACTCGTTGCCGATCAGGAGCAGCCCTTTCTCGTTGAGCTCGATCGCTGGTGGAGCGAGAGTCATGTTGAGTCGACCTCTAGCATTCTGCCTTTCAGCGGAGGCTGGTTTCTCTATCTTGGCTATGAGCTGGCAGGGGAGATCGAACCGACACTTAAGCTCCCAGCGACGCGTTCTCAGTTTCCCATTGCGATGGCTGTTCGCCACCCAGCAGCGGTTATTGTCGACCATCAGGCTGGTACAACCCATCTTGTTGTCGAGGCGGGCCGTGAGGAACAGCTGGCATCACTACAGGCCGATATCGAGGCAGTGACACAGAGTCAGTCGCCACGGACCCAGGCTATTAGCGCGCGGATCGAGGAGGAGCCTGCCGAGCGCTATCTCGATGCGGTTGAGCGCATTCTCTCCTATATCCGCGAGGGTGATGTCTTCCAGGTCAATCTTTCACGTGAGTGGAGTGGGACGCTACAGGAGTCGGTTACTGCCGCTGATCTCTATAGTGTGCTGCGAACCACCAACCCAGCGCCCTTTGCCGCACTGGCTACCTTTGGTGAATCGGCGGTGGTCAGCTCGTCACCGGAACGACTGGTATCGGTGCATGATGGAGTCGTACAGACTCGCCCAATTGCCGGAACCCGTCCGCGCAGTGAACGGCGTGAGGATGATCAAGTACTTTCAGAGACACTGATGTCACACCCCAAGGAGCAGGCTGAGCACATCATGTTGATCGATCTTGAGCGTAATGATCTCGGGCGCGTCTCGGTACCGGGCAGCGTTGAGGTCGATGAGTTGATGGTGCTTGAAAGCTATGCCCATGTGCACCACATCGTCTCCAATGTGCGAGGCAGATTGCGAGAGGGTGTCACGCCCGGTGAGGTGATTCGCGCCACCTTCCCCGGCGGTACCATCACCGGCTGCCCCAAGGTGCGTTGCATGGAGATTATTGCCGAGCTGGAGCAGACCGGCCGTGGCCCCTATACCGGTTCGATCGGTTACCTCAATCGTGACGGCAGCATGGATCTCAATATCCTGATCCGAACCATGCTGCTTGAGCAGCAGCAGGTGACCTTCCGCGCTGGTGCGGGCATCGTGACCGACTCCATTGCCGAGCGTGAACTCGAAGAGACACGCGCCAAGGCGCTCGGCATGCTGCGTGCGCTGGAGCCTCAGTCATGATTCTGGTTAACGGAAAACGCGGCATGACGGTTGATCTACTCGATCGCGGTTTCCAGTATGGCGATGGCCTGTTTGAGACAGTTGCCTTCAGTGGTGGTGAATTGGCCCATTGGGATCGTCATATGCATCGTCTTGAGCAGGGGTGTCTGCGTCTTGGCATCCCGACGCCCGACCTCGAGCTGCTACGCAAAGAGGCGCAGCAGCTGATCAAGGGGGAGGAGCGGGCCGTCATTAAGCTGATCATCACCCGTGGTAGCGGAGGACGTGGCTATCGTCCACCCATAGAGGCGAAACCGACACGCATCGTGGCCCGTTACGGCTGGCCTGCCTATCCCGATGAGTTTGCCGAGCAGGGCATCTGGCTACGACTCTGTGAAACCCCCGTTAGCATCAATCCACGCCTTGCGGGACTTAAGCACCTCAATCGACTCGATCAGGTACTGGCACGCGGTGAGTGGGATGATGATCAGGTTCCTGAAGGGTTGATGCTCGATGCCGATGGCTGGGTAGTTGAAGGCACGCAGAGCAATCTCTTTATTATCAAAGAGGGTCGACTCGTTACGCCCGATTTGTCGCGTTGTGGTGTCGCTGGCATCATGCGTGAAGTAGTGATTGAGGCGGCTGCAATGGCTGGGATTGAGTGTGAGATCGGCGCGCTCTCACTCGAGAGTGTTAAAGCAGCCGATGCACTCTTTGTCTGCAACAGCCTGATCGGAATCTGGCCGGTTCGACAACTGGGTAAACAACTATTCAAAATAGATGCAATCACCCGCACCCTACAACAGGCCGTGGGCCACACATAGATAGATGGATTTGTGATTTGTTTCAGAGCATTCAACCACCAGTAACGTATCTACAGATGAGAGGTTTTGCACGAACTCTGCTGATGGCCGTGATCCTTTTTATGGCTGCAGCGGTGATCGGTTTTTTCTGGCTCAATCACCAGTACGAACAGTTTCTGCAGACTCCCCTGAGTATCGATGAAGAGGGATTGGAACTGGTGGTGGCAGAGGGGAGTGCCTTGAAGGGTATTGCTTCTGATCTGGCCAATCGTGAGGTGATAAAACAACCTCGCTATCTTGAGTTCTATGCTCGCAGCAACGATCTGGCGCAGCGTATCAAGGCAGGTGAGTATCGAATCGATGCAGGTGCTCGACCGGCCGATCTGATCCAGCAGATCGTCGACGGGAAGGTGATCCACTACAGCGTTACACTGATCGAAGGGTGGAATTTCCGTGAGTTGATGGCGGCGATTAAGGCTCATCCACAGCTTGAGCAAACGCTGACAGAGACCGACGGGGCTGGTGTAATGAAGGCGCTTGGTGAGCCCGAGCTTCATCCCGAAGGGCTCTTCTATCCCGACACCTACCACATCACACGCGGTACTTCCGATCTGGCGCTGCTCAAACGTGCCAGAGCAAGGATGAAGCGGTATCTCGAGCAGGCGTGGCAGGCGCGAGATACGAAGTTACCGTTGAAATCTCCCTACGAGGCGCTGATTCTTGCCTCAATCGTGGAGAAGGAGACCGGTGTGGCCGAGGAGCGCCCGACCATTGCAGGTGTCTTTACCCGACGTCTCAATAAGCGGATGCGGTTGCAGACCGATCCGACGGTAATCTACGGCATGGGTGAAAGCTTCGATGGCGATATACGCTTTCGTGATCTGAAGCAAGATACCCCATACAATACCTATACACGTAGAGGACTACCGCCAACTCCAATTGCGATACCCAGTGGTGCTGCAATCGATGCGGCGCTGCATCCGGCCGATGGTAAGAGCCTCTACTTTGTTGCCGATGGTAGTGGTGGCCACACCTTCTCGGCAACACTCGAAGAGCACAATCGCGCGGTGCGTAAATATCAGCTGCGCCGCAAGTAGAACAACAATAAAAGGGCATTCATGCGAGGTCGTTTCATAACCGTTGAGGGTACCGAGGGCGTTGGTAAATCGACCAACCTCGAGTTCATTCGTCAGCAGCTCGAGGCTGCTGGAATCGAAGTGGTGCAGACCCGCGAGCCGGGCGGTACACCGTTGTCCGAGGATATCCGTCAGCAGCTACTCGATCATCGCCATACAGGCATGTCTTCCGACTGCGAACTGCTGCTGATGTTTGCTGCACGTGCTGAGCACCTGGCCAAGGTAATTGTGCCAGCACTCGAAGCAGGTAAGTGGGTACTTTGCGACCGTTTCACCGACGCCACCTACGCCTATCAAGGCGGTGGACGCGGTATAGATACCAGCCGTATCTCGGCACTGGAGAATTGGGTGCAGGGCGAGTTACGTCCCGATGCTACGCTGATCCTCGATGTGCCGGTTGAGATCGGACTGGCACGTGCCAGTCAGCGAGGTGAGCTTGATCGTTTTGAGCGCGAGAAGGAGGAGTTCTTCAACAACGTGCGCAACGCCTATCTCTCACTGGCTGAGCAGTATCCAAAACGAATTCACATCATCGATGCGGCTCCCGCGCTTGAGGTGGTGCAGTCACAGCTTGCGGATGTACTGAAACAGATCATGGAGCCAAACGGTGATTGAGCGCTTCGCCTGGCACGACCCGAATTGGCATGAGCTGATCGAGCGCAAGCGTAGCGGGCGGTTTCCGCATGCGCTGCTCTTCAACGGTGCTGGCGGTACCGGCAAGGCACAGCTCGCGCTGGCACTTAGTCACGCACTGCTGTGTCAAAACCCGGCCGAGACAGGAGAGGCGTGTGGCCAGTGTAAGTCGTGTCTGCTGATCGAGGCGGGCAGTCACCCCGATCTACTGACTCTCACCCTCGAAGAGGATGCAAAAGATATCAAGATCGCCCAGGTGCGTGAGTTGATGTCGCAGCTGGCGCTGACCAGCCAGTACGACGGCTATAAAATCGCTATCATCTGGCCAGCCGAGCGGATGAATATCAACTCCGCCAATAGTCTGTTGAAAACGCTGGAGGAGCCTGCCGACAATACCTTGCTGATTCTGGTGACGGCACAGCCATCGCGCCTGTTGCCAACGATTCGCAGCCGCTGCCAGCAGATCAACTTCACCCTGCCACCACACGATATGGCGCTGCAGTGGCTTGCCGAACAGAGAGTCGAGCAGGCGGAGTTACTGTTGGCGCTCGCCGATGGGGCGCCACTGCTGGCAGCAGAGCTGGGTGAGAGCGAGGCGCTGGAGCAACGCAGTACGCTGTTCGCGGCATTTAAGGCGCTCAATATGGGCAAAAACGACCCGATCTCGGTGGCCGATATCTGGGGTAAGAGCGAACCGACAACCTCTCTGCGCTGGTTGATGTCGTGGGTGATGGACATGATTCGTCTGCGCATGGGTGGGAGTCGTGAGATGCTGGCCAATCCCGATATCGAGCAGGATTTGCAACGCCTTGCGGAACCGTTAGACTTAGCCGAAATGTTCAAGCGTTTCGACCAGATAGCCGAATCGCTTAGACTGAGTTCAGCTACCATTAATCAGCAGTTACTGCTTGAAGAGACGATGATGAGTTGGGCTCGTAACCGATAAGAGATAACTAGAAAGATAATGAGCGAACAGAGCGCAGCATCAGCCAAGGCACGTCCAGCACGACAGGGTATCCTCTCCCTGACGATCAAGGACAAGAGCGCGCTCTATGCGGCCTACATGCCGTTTGTGACCAATGGCGGTCTCTTTATTCCGACCAACAAGAGTTACGATGTTGGCGATGAAGTCTTCATGCTACTGACGCTTATGGATGAGACCGAGAAACTGCCGATCGCGGGCAAGATCGTCTGGATCACTCCCAAGGGTGCACAGGGCAACCGTGCGGCAGGTGTGGGTGTGCAGTTCAGTGATCAGGATGGTGGTGCGGCACGCAACAAGATCGAAACCTATCTGGCCGGTGCGCTGCAGTCGGATCGTCCTACCCACACCATGTAATCTGCTCGGCCTCCCGCCGACATAACCTCAAGCACTCCCTTTCACTATGAAACTCGTAGATTCTCACTGTCATCTCGATCGTCTCGATCTGAGCAAACACGACAACTCACTTGAAGCAGCCCTGCAGCAGGCGCGTGATGCCGGCATTGAAGAGATGCTCTGTGTCGGCATCGATATGGAGGCGATGGAGCCGATGTTGGCACTGGTAGAGGCGCACGAAGGTGTCTACGCCTCCGTTGGTGTGCATCCCAACGAACATGACGGGCACGATCCGAGTATTGAGGAGCTGATCGAACTCTCAAAACGTCCCAAGGTGATCGCCATCGGTGAGACCGGTCTCGACTACTTCCGCAGTGAGGGCGATCTAACCTGGCAACGCGACCGTTTCCGTCGTCACATTGAGGCGGCCAAACAGGTCAACAAACCACTCATCATTCATACCCGTGAGTCCTCAGCTGATACGCTACAAATTCTCGAAGAGGAGGGGGCCGAGGCGGTTGGTGGTGTGATGCACTGCTTTGTTGAGGATATGGAAACGGCACAGAGAGCCCTCGATATAGGCTTCTACATCTCCTTCTCCGGCATCGTTACCTTCAAAAACGCCAAAGAGCTGAAAGAGGTCGCCAAACAGGTGCCGCTCGAACGCATGCTGGTCGAGACCGATTCACCCTATCTGGCACCGGTACCGCATCGCGGAAAACCGAATCAACCCGCCTATACCCGTCACGTTGCCGAGACGATAGCAGAGCTGAGAGAGATACCACTCGAACAGCTGGCCGAAGCGACCACCGACAACTTTCACAAACTGTTTAAATTCTCGTAGCCTGTAAGCTGTTTGCTGTCGGGGATCCGAGTTTAGATGCCGCTAATCTCCATCCGCGCTACCAGTTTAGAGATCGGCTGTAACGGCCAAAGCCAACGCGCTGTCGATCACCTCGTAAGGTGTATAGAAGTGAGGTGAGAAACGCACACCACCTCCTCGGGCGGCACACATCACCCCTTCGGACATCAGTTGTTCGTAGAGCCGTTTCGATTCGATGTTGATATGGCTGAAGGTGACGATACCGGCGTAACGTCCCTCTGCTGCCGAGGTTAGCAGCTCTAACTTTGGTTCGTCCTTGATCCGTTCAAACAGGTAGCGACTACGCTTCAGAACCTCTGACTCAACGGTCGCGTATCCCGTCTCCTCCAGCAGAGAGAGGCTGGCGCTGAGAGCATGAATACAGACCATGTTGGGGCTGCCGCACTCGAAGCGCCGAGCAGTGTTGGCGACCTGCCACCCTTGCTGATCGAAATCGCCCACCGCTTCTACCATGTGCCAACCGTACTGGTTGAGTCTGAGTTGATCGCGTAGTTCTGCACGACAGTAGAAAAGAGCGAGCCCTTCTGGTCCCAGCATCCATTTGTGACCATCGGCCACGACGAAGTCGGCATCGACCTGCTGCAGATCGAACTGCAGCGCCCCGAGACCCTGGATCGCATCGATGCAGAGCAGCACGCCGCGTTCGCGACAGGCATTGGCGAGGCGTGCCAGATCCATGCGCAGTCCGCTGCCGTATTGAACGGTGCTGACTGAGAGAAGCCGGGTCTGATCATTCATCTGGTCGATCAGCGCCTGCTCGGGATCGTCGCCGCTGATATCAACCATCCGCGTCTCAACACCCTGAGAGGCGAGTGACTCCCAGACGATGCGGTTGGAGGGGAACTCCTGCTCGGCGATGACGATGTTCTCGCCCTGTAGCCAATCGAGACCATAGGCGATCAGAGAGAGTCCCTCAGAGGTGTTTTTCAGTAATGCGATATCGTCAGCGGTGGGGGCGTTGATGAGCCTTTGTAGCTGCTCACGTAGTAGGCCTTCGACAGCCATCCACTGTGGGTAGTGTTTTGAACCAAGATGGAGGTTTTCTTCGGTGAAGCGTCGCACCGCCTCAGCGGTACGCAGCGGCCAGGGGGCGACCGCTGCGTGGTTGAGGTAGCAGAGACCCTCTTCCAGTGGGAATTCGGGGTGCTGCTCCATGGGTGATACTCCCGTCTAGAAAATGCGATTGAGACCGTCGAGTGCCGCCACGCGGTACGCCTCGGCCATGGTCGGATAGTTAAAGGTGGTATCTACAAAGTAGCGCACGGTGTTGGCGCTGCCCTTCTGTGACATGATCGCCTGACCGATGTGCACGATCTCAGAGGCCTGGTGACCGAAGCAGTGGATACCAAGAATCTCCAGGCTCTCGCGATGGAAGAGGATCTTCAGCATGCCGATGTTGGAACCGGTGATGTGGCTGCGGGCCAAATTCTCAAAAATCGAACGGCCCACTTCGTAGGGGACCTTATCATCAGTCAGCTCGCGTTCGGTACGACCGACCGAACTGATCTCCGGGTTGGTGTAGATGCCCGTGGGGATATCCTCGATCAGCTTTGACTCTGAGACACCCTCGGCAATGTGGGTGGCGGCAAAGCGGCCTTGATCGTAGCTGGCACTGGCGAGGCTCGGCCAGCCGACCACATCGCCGATGGCATAGATATGGGGCAGGGCGGTCTGGTAGTCCTCATTGATCGAGATCGAACCGCGGTGATTCACATCGATGCCGATCTCCTCAAGACCCATATCCTGGGTGTTTCCCGAGCGACCGTTGGCCCACAGCAGCAGATCGGTCTTGAGGCGTTTGCCTGAGGAGAAGGTCATGATCACTCCGTCATCGGTGGTCTCGACCGACTCGTACTCCTCGTTGTGGCGCAGAATCACGCCCTGGCTACGCAGGTGGTAGCTGAGCGCATCGGTAATTTCATCATCAAGGAAGGCGAGCAGCCGCTCGCGGGTGTTAACCAGGTTCACCTTGATATCGAGATTGGCGAAGATCGAGGCGTATTCGCAGCCGATGACACCGGCACCGTAGACCGTGATCGAGCGGGGAGTGCAGTCGAGATTCATCAATGCATCGCTGTCGAGCACCCGAGGATGGGAGAAGTCGATATCGTCGGGGCGATAGGGGCGTGAGCCTGTGGCGATAATGAAGTGGTCGGCACTGTAACGCTCGATGCTGCCATCATTGGATGTGACCTGAATCTCATTGGCAGAGATAAAGCAGGCGTGGCCCTGAATCACCGGTACTCGGTTGCAGTCGTAGAAGCTACGGCGCATGCGGGTCTGACGTGAGATGACCTCATCGCTGCGCTCAAGCAGCTGTGGCCAGGTGATTTCCAGATGCTCCATGGCACCCGCAAAGAGCTCGTTCTGCTTGTAGTCCTGGATTAGCTGCACTTCATGACGCAGCGCTTTGCTGGGGATGGTGCCGCTGTGGGTACAGCTACCGCCAACCACCGGTGCCTTCTCGACGACAGCAACCGAACGCCCCTTCTTCGCCAGGGTCATTGCAGCGCCTTCGCCGCCAGGTCCACTTCCGATGATAATGGTATCGAACTGCTTGCTCATAAGGTGACCACTCTCCAATATGTGAACCCCCGATTATACCCAAGCCTCCAGCGGAGCGTCACCCGATGATGCCGTGCCAGATGGGCACTGAAACGGTCTCTGCTGTCAAATGCATCACAAACTGCGCAGGGCGCATCGACCGGGCTCACTCTTCCTTGGACAATTGCCCGCCGATCTGAAAAAATTGCGGCAATTAACCCACAATGCGATCACCAAAATGTCTTATAAAAAAATACTCTTAGCCCTACCACTCCTAGTGATTTTGACCAGTGTTGAGGCTGAAACTCGTTACGTGACCGACCAGTTTAAGGTCATGGTGCGTAGTGGCGAGGGAACCAAGCATAAGATCGTACGCATGCTACCCAGTGGTTACAGTGTTGATGTTCTTGGAGCCAATCCTGAAACGGGCTACAGCGAGGTTCGACTCAAGAATGGCAATACCGGCTACATCCTTACCCGCCAGCTGATGGCCGAGCAGAGTGCGCGCGACCGTATTGCCGTTGCTGAGCAGCGTGTAGAGGAACTCTCAGCTGAGCCGGGTCGACTCAGCAGCCGCCTTGCGGAGATCCAGGTTGAGAACCAGAAGCTACAGAAGAGCAACGGTTCACTCCAGTCAAAAAATGCACAGCTCGAGAAGGAGCTGAAGAGCATCAAGCGCACTGCCTCCAATGCGGTCAAGATTGCTAATGAGCGAAATGAGCTCTCTACCCGTGTTGAGGGGCTGGAACAGCAGCTCTCTGAGGTGAAGTTCGAGAACCAGACCCTCTCCAACCAGTCGACCCAGAAGTGGTTCATGATCGGAGCGGGTGTCACCATCACCGGAATCATCATCGGTCTGATCCTGCCCAACGTGCGCCTAGGTCGTCGTAGAAAGGATTCATGGGGCTCGCTCTAACATAATGAAGCTCTCTTTTTGGTGGGCTAAGGCATGAAGAAACCTCCTTCAACGCATATGTGTATATTTTATGTACGGAATGGGCGGTTGTGTTTTTTTTCAACGCTAATAGCTGATTTTCCGCACTACTGAGCATTCTCACACTTAGCTTATACCTCGTACCCAAGGAATCGGGTTGATGAAACTAAAAGTAATTCTCCTGATATTTATCGCTTCCCTTGTTGGATTGCAGATTGATGATGATCTGAGCCAGCAGTCATTGGAATACCTGAGACATGTTGAAATGCGTGTTTCCGGCGAAAGTGTCGCGTTTAACTACCTGGCTGGTATTGAGACAGCAGAGACCGCTAATCCATTAATCTCTGGCGAAAGGTTCGTAACGCAGGTTCGAGCTGCAAGTAGGGATCGTAATGCCTACTATAAGAAAAGTCGCAGCAGCTTGCCGACTGTCGAAAATGAACTGCCATTGCCTGAAAACTCAGATGAACTCTATTGCAATACAGGGAAAGAAGGTTGTGTCGATGGTGTGATGGCCGCTTCGAGTAGATGGTCGGATGAGATTGATCGGGGAGTTGCTATTTTTGCGGAAGCTTGTTTTGGGCGTCCAAGCCCAAGCAAGCGGCAAATACTTAACGCGACCGTTTATGCCTACGGCGCCCCGACCGTCCTGCGTGGCGTCGACTATCGCGGACTAACCGCCTTCGCTTCGCTATCCATGGCGGTCAGCGAAAGTATTCTGTACTGCTTGATAGATATGAGCGGTTTTTGAAGTTATCTGATTACGCTACATTGACCTTGCAGTATCATGATTTGGCTGTTCCAAATTATCGTTATCTGTTTGTTGGTAGTCGGTTAAAGCTGCTGCGTGCAATGCAAACTATCGATGAGGTAGGCGTAGATAGGGTGCTCGATGATCTGTTGGTTGATATTGAGCAGCTTACAAGACAAGTCGAAACTTCAGATGATTATATTCATCAAATGGTAATGTGTCGACTTGTTGCCGTTAATCTGGATTTAATTGCTACCTTAATTAATAAATATAGTGTGGTAAGCAATGCGAGACTTACTCAATTAGATTTTGGTGAAATGGGAATGAGTCGCCCGTTAATTAGTAAACTCCCTATGATTCATGAAGCGACGAAACTGCTAGATGGAAATCCTGAACTATTCGACTATGACGGATATATTCCAGGTTGGATGATAAGACTAATCTATAAGCCCAATATGACGACCAATATGGTGACGGAACAGTATTGGCCTAAATATATCCAGCTATCCAAACTGTCGGCTAGTGAATTCGCAAGCAAACATGCTGCGTACACCACTTTTCATATGAATGGAAGCATCAGGAATGTTTTTGGAACCATGTTTCTGTTAATGGTAGGTACGGACGAATACCAGAAAATTATGGGTAGAGTTCATGATCTGAACAGCAAACTATTGCTGATCAATTATCTGCTGAGCGGGAAATCTTTGCCATTAAATAATCCATATGGCGCTGGTTACTCTGTAATTCAGAACGACAAAAAGGTCTGCTTTGAAGGGCCGTTAACAGATGAGCATGGCATACGCTGTATTGATGTGATGTAAATGGAAACACCTGAAAAAGGGGGCGGCGGAATTAAATAATAATCATGTGGTGTTAGTCTAATCTCAAACAAGTAATCGCAAAAGAGCTGTAATGCCAAGGTGAGCAAGGAGTTATATTCTTGGTCTTCCATGCTACGTAGTTCAGCGGGGCAATAACCGCGAGGCCAGTTTTTCGAATCTGAGAGCTATCAATCCTATCTTGAGCTGTGGTAGCAGCTTTCAGCGTGATACGGCGTTGTTATGACAAGATCTGACAGGCCGGCTTCTACGAGCACACCGCTAATTTAAAAACTGTTAACTGCATCACACTCTAAGCGATAAAGAAGATTCTTCCCCTCTCTTTTATTGACTCTCTACCTGCACGATGAAACTATCCCGTATCACTATTGGGGTATTTCTTCGTCATGCAAAGCTCACTATCACCTCTCATTGAAGAGGCTCTGATCAGGGATGAGTTTGTTTTTCACTATCAGCCAAAGATCTCTCTGCTTAACGGTAAAGTGAGTGGAGCTGAAGCGCTAATAAGGTGGAAGAAAGCAGACGGTTCTCTGGTTCAACCGAATGATTTTATCCCAGCGGCTGAAGAGTCGGGGATGATCAAGAAGATCTCCCTTGCGATGTTTCCTAAGTTGATTGCTGACCTGGTTATTGTCCAGGATCTCAGATCCAGATCTGATTATCTCTTTTAATCTTACCGCACAGGACGTTGAAACGAGTGCAATGGTCGATTGCATTCGCGAAACGATCGAGAAGTATCAGGTTAATCCTCAACGCCTCCAGGTGGAGCTCACCGAAACGCCGGGGAGTCGCTATTTTTGCGGAAGCATGTTTTGGGCATCCAAGCCCAAGCAAGCGGCAAATACTTAACGCGACCGTTTATGCCTACGGCGCCCCGA
>NZ_MPRL01000065.1:0-21711 GCF_002020875.1 Solemya pervernicosa gill symbiont
ACCCATATTATGGATTGGCTCGGTATTAAGGCATGTGGCGACTACGATCTAAATCTGAATATCTTGCCCGAGGGTGCCGACTTCAAGGATGCCTGGAACCTGGCCTACGCCATGGAGGATGGACTGCAGCGCTTCTATATTGAACTGGAGAGGCGTGAACAGCGATCACACCTGCAAGCAGTCTTTCACAAACTCGCTTCATTTGAGGATCTACACAAAGAGAGGCTCCTGCAGGCCTATGCATCCACCGACCGAGGTACGTTCGATCCGGCGAGAATTGATACGATGGCCAACAACTATATTGAGGGGTGTGATTCCAATAACCTCTCAATCACAGACGTTGTTTCAAAAATTGAGAGCACGATCGATATCTTCAGCATCAGTCTGGCGATCGAAGCGCAGGCACTAGACCTCTACGCCCGCCTCTCTCGTATGAGCAAATGTCCACAGAGCGCCAAACTATTTATGGAGATGGCTTTCGAAGAGCGGGGGCATATGGCTTACGTATCCGAAGAGATGGAGAAGCAGATCATCAGAGAACAGCGCGATCGAATTCTAAAACTTAGCAACCTCATACCCACATCATAAAAGCATGGACCGATACGTGATAATCCGAAGAACCTATGGATAATCACATGCGAATACCGACTCAGGGACCAATCTCTCTGAGCCGGTTACATTTAATCAACATTATTAAGAAAAACAGAAAAACGGGCTCAGAGCACATTTAATTTTAATATTGGCTAATACTGTGTTCAGACCTCGGTTTCTCGAGGCGCTCAGCATCACGTAAAATGAGGGTTAGTTTCATCTGACTCCACATATTCTAAGCATTCTCTCAAACACACTTCGAAAGATCGTAGAAAAACAATACTGATCATTTACCAAATCACTACTGGGCTCCTTACCTTGACCGCATTTTGGATGTCATATATTGTCACATCGTGATAGTAGTTACCTCTAACAAAAATAAACTATAAGGACATTATCAAATGAAACAGATTTCTACATTTTTTCTTATACTGCTTGCCTTTTCACCCTTTGCTACAAGTGCTGGCTCATCGCCAGAGACAATAGATGGCGCCGTTACGGTCGACACAGCGGCTGCAAAAGCACTGTTTGACGACAACGTGCCCTTTGTCGATGTCAGAAGCGCAAAAGCATATGGAAAGGGTCATATCGCAAAAGCACATAATCTGGATGTCAAATCTTTCAAAAAAAATGATTTGGCGTCCGTTGCTGGAAAAGATGCACCCGTTGTTTTCTATTGCGATGGCGTTTTCTGTAAACGTGCTGCGGGCGCTTCCAAAAAGGCTGTGGGCTGGGGATGGAGCAACGTAAAGTACTATCGTGAAGGCTTCCCTGGCTGGAAAGGTGCTGGACACCCTGTCGAATAACTCGATACGCAAGGGACAATAAGACCCTCTCCTCGACCTCATTCATAATTGAGGCCGAGGAGCCAGCACTATCTATGATGTGATTTATATCTACTTTTCACATGCCTTAATAAATAAGCCACGCATACTCCTGTCGATCAATTTTAAAACAATAATGAGAATTATCACTATGCTTAGAAAGATAATTGCGCTAATAACTATCACTCTATTATTTAACTCTGTCTCTGCATCTCCATATGATGAAGCCATCTCATCCTGGAAATCACACGAGGATGTCGGCAACTGGTTGAACAGTAACTTCACATTCGACACAAGCCGGCAGAGAATGATCGCAACAATTCTCAAGACCGATGGGCCAACATCACTTGTTGTCAGGAACCCTACTAATTTATTTGAGAGAAACAGTAGTGGCTGGTGCGGTGACTCTGCTAACTTCGCTCTAAAAAGCCTCAACAAAATAGACCCTGCCCACAATGCTCGATGGGTCTTTATATGGAACAATGACGGACCACCGCACCACTGGGTTACGGCGTTTAACTACAATAAAAAACTCTACATTATGGATTTCGGAACTGGTGACAAGTGGACAGCGATGCAAGGAATTCATGGCCCCTACGATTCCCTTGATGGCTATCACAACTTTCTGGCATCACTGAATATTACAGGCTTCGAGGTCGGCGAAGTAGCGTACCGTGACATGCCTGGTGATGAGGATTAGTCGAACACCAACAATATGGTAAAGTGATCTGAGTATTTTAAACAACCATATCGAGACTCCTGTGAGTGAGATTAAATTTTCTCCAGAAGAGAAGCAGCAGATAGCGCAGAAGGTGAAGCTCTATTTCAGGGAGGAGCTCGATCAGGAGATCGGTGGTTTTGAGGCCGAATTTCTTATCGACTTTTTTGCTACTGAGATCGGTTCATATTTTTACAATCGTGGTGTTTATGATGCACAAGCACTGATGGCACTAAAGGTTGATGAAATTTCAGGCTCCATCTTCGATCTTGAAAAACCGACCGATTATCAAAAATAGATTTCATCGCTTGCTGAACGTCTTAGACACTCTTATAGAGACCCAAATCGAGCGCATCCCCTAATAACCGATCAATTTTGACCGGATCTGGCACAATCAAACCGTTGCTCGGCGTGAAGGTCAATTCACTAAAGTAGATTTTCCCAAGCACGCCGTATAGGTCGACTCGCACAAAGGGAAAATCCTGGGATAATTTTCGACTTATCTCTAACAGCTCACCCAGGTTGTCTGGTCTCTCAATCTTCGGCGTCTTTCGGTCTGCCTCAAGATCCGTTTTCGGGATCTCTTTCCACTCAGTGTTATAGATACGGTAGTAGTCACCACCGGGGCCATCGATACTTACGTGGAAAAGCAATGGCTCTCCTGAAAAACAGTAGATCCTGTAATCGAGAAAATCAGTCTCCTCTTCTCGTAGATACTTCTCGATGATGATGCGGCCCTTGATACCTCGGTACTGACCCTCGCCCCTAATCTTTGAGTCGTAACAGCGTTTTAGCCATGCGTTCACTCATCTACCCGTAGCAGGCCAGTCAATCGTCTCTTTACACTTTACCTCGATATTCCAACCGCTACCGTGGGTTGTCTTTAACATGAAGCTGCTGGGCAACGTATCAAAATCGATCTCCTCGAAGCGATCATAGAGACCGATCACCGGCACTAACAACTCTGAACCCACCCGTTCTTCCACAAAGGTCCTGACCTTCTCTTTATCGACATAGCGCGATAGTTGCCTTAGATCGTGGTTGGCTTTTATCCAGTGAAGCTTTTCGGAGAGCGTTCGTGGGTTTTTCAGATTCAGCGCATAGCCGTGATACTCATAAAAACGATCACTGATATATCGTCGGGTTAAGCAGTGCTTAAAGAAACTCTCTCTGAGTTTTGCCACTATCTTTTTCAAAACGCTCTCATCTCTTTAACGATCGTTTCATATTCCATTGAATCTTGATGCTCGCTATTTGCACGACCTAGTAGCCATCGTTTTCTCCACTGCTGCTCACCACTGTTTCCGGTTACTATAAACAGATCACTCACCGACACACGAAAACACCATGAGCCAGCCACCTCTCGTCTCTGTTGTCATCGCCACCTACAATCGTAGCAATGCGCTTGCCTACGCGATCAGCTCTGTATTGAGCCAAACCTTTACCGACTTTGAGGTTCTGGTAGTAGGAGACGGCTGTACCGATGATTCTCAGGCCGTTGTTGAAGGGTTCGATGATCCACGGGTTAAATGGATCGGTCTCGATCACAACCACGGCCATCAAGCGGAACCCAACAATATCGGTATCTCCAACGCACGTGGAAAGTATATCGCCTACCTTGGACACGATGACCTCTGGTTTCCGCATCATCTACAGTCTTCCGTTGATGCGCTCGAAACGGGCTTCGACCTGAGTTACACTCTGACACTCTCTATTGCTGAGAAAGAGGGGCTGCACCATCTACTCCCAATCTCTGTCTCCTACATCACGGGCATGTGGATTCCACCATCCTCCGTGTTACACCGACGCTCACTGATTGATGATATTGGCGCGTGGCGACTGCACAGAGAGCTCAAGCAAAGCCCCGACTCCGAACTGATTCAACGCGCTGCAGATGCGGGAAAGAAATTTGTTAATGTGCCCCGGCTCTCTGCACTTAAGATACCTGCTGCCTGTAGAAGGAATGTCTATAAACTTAGAAGCTGTGATGAGCAGCACTATTGGTACGATCGTATCAGCAGCGAGCCTGAACTCGAGGCCGTTGAGCTCGCCAAGTGTTACATCGAACTTAGCCAGATCGATTCAAACGGCGAGAAGTTAAAATCGCTCGCTCTACAATTTAAGCGGCGGCGCTATCAATCTTTTTTTAAACTCCGCCTCCTTAACAAACTCAGCAAGATTTTTGGGAGACCACTCAATCTCATTGAGCAGTCTCAGATCTATAAGGATCTGAATCCCAGACAATCATCAAAACGGGAGTAGCACCATGTTTGACTCAGCCGTCAAAGATATGCAAATGATCACTTCAGATTGGCAGAAGTTCTCAAAGCCGATAGAGGGGGTTATTGCCAAGGAAGTGCTGCACGTGCCGCGCGACCACGGTGTGCTGACCGAGATCTTCCGACCCGAGTGGGATCCCAGTGGTGTTCCTGTCGCTCAGATCTACCAGTCCGGGGAGTCGCTATTTTTGCGGAAGCTTGTTTTGGGCATCCAAGCCCAAGCAAGCGGCAAATACTTAACGCGACCGTTTATGCCTACGGCGCCCCGCTTCGCTATCCATGGCGGTCAGCGCACGCCTCTTTCCCGGTGCGATTGGTGCCTGGAGCTGCCATAAGCTCGCCGTCGATCGACTCTTCGTCAGCCAGGGACATTTGAAGATTGTACTTTTTGATGGCCGTGAAGATAGTCCGACTCATGGAACGCTGCAGGAACATATTGCTGGCGATGCGCGCCCCGCCTTCCTGCTCATCCCACCCGGCGTCTGGCATGGTATGCATAACCTCGGCACCACTGATGCCATCATGCTCAACTTCCCAACCCGTCCTTACAACTACGAAGACCCCGACCACTATCGCCTGCAACACGATGCGCTCGAGATTCCCTATACCTGGGGTGAGAACTCTGAACGACGTCGCCTGCGATCTAATCCCAAGCAGGAGTAGTCAGGCCTCTCTGTATTGAGACAGCCTCAGGCGAGGCGATCATCCGCTACGTGGTATTTCGGATCTTCGATCACGTTGACCTCAACCAGATCACCCGCCTTGCTCAATAGCATCTGACACTCGGCACTGAGGTGTCGCAGGTGGAGGCGCTTCTCGGCATTCATGTAACGCTCGGCGAGGGTATCGATCGCCTCAATCGCGGAGTGATCCATTACCTTGGAATTCTTAAACTCCACCACCACGTCATCGGGATCGTTTTTCGGATCGAACAGGTCCTGGAAGTTCTTCACCGAGGCGAAGAAGAGCGGACCGTGCAGATCGTAGATCTTGGAGCCCATCGCCCCCTCGGTGATCTCCGCACGAATGTGCTTGGCGTGCTCCCAGGCAAAGACCAGCGCTGAGACGATGACACCAACCACGACCGCAATCGCCAGGTCGGTCGCCACGGTGACGCCCGAAACCAGAATAATGATGAAGGCATCGGCGCGTGGAATCTTGCCCATGATACGGAAGCTCGACCACTCGAAGGTGCCGATGACCACCATGAACATGACGCCCACCAGCGCTGCCAGCGGGATCATCTCAATCAGGCCAGAGGCGAAGAGGATAAATATCAGCAGCGAGATGGCGGCGGTGATACCAGAGAGGCGGCCACGACCACCGGAGTTAATGTTGATCATGCTCTGGCCGATCATCGCGCAACCGCCCATACCGCCGAAGAAACCGGTGGCGAGATTGGCCGCGCCCTGTCCGACACACTCCTTGTTGCCGCGACCGCGGGTCTCGGTCAGCTCGTCGATCAGGGTCAGGGTCAGCAGTGACTCGATCAGGCCGATGGCAGCAAAGATCACCGAGTAGGGGAGGATGATCCAGAGTGTCTCAAGGGTGAAGGGAACCATCGGGATGTGGAACTCGGGCAGCCCACCTGCAATCGATGCCATGTCACCGACGGTGCGACTCTCCAGCCCGAAGCCGATTACGATCAGTGAGACCACGATGATCGCTGCCAGTGACGAGGGAACCGCCTTGGTCAACTTCGGCAGATATTGGATGATCGCCATGGTCAGTGCCACCAGACCCAGCATTAACCAGAGCATCTCCCCCTCAAGCCAGGACGACACACCCGCTGCGTCCTTGACCTGGAAGCTCTCAAGCTGGGCGAGGAAGATGACAATCGCCAGGCCATTAACAAAGCCGAGCATGACCGGGTGGGGAACGATACGAATAAACTTACCGAGTCGGAGTATACCGACGCCAATCTGAATCAGGCCCATCAACACCACGGCGGCGAAGAGGTACTCAACACCGTGCTGCGCCACCAGCGCGACCATCACCACGGCCAGTGCACCGGTAGCACCTGAGATCATGCCAGGACGGCCGCCGATGATGGCGGTAATCAGCCCAACCATGAAGGCCGCGTAGAGGCCCACCAGCGGCTCAACACCGGCGACGAATGCAAAAGCGACCGCTTCCGGGACCAGCGCCAGGGCGACGGTCAGGCCGGAGAGAATATCGTTCTTGGGGCAGCCGTGTTCGGTGCACTCGAAATTGAAAATCATCGGAAGGCCTCAGATGGGTTCTAGATAACAGCAAATGGGCGCGAATATTAGCAAATTAGACCGCTCTTAAAAAGCTGCACCACTCGGCCAACGATTGAAACAGAGGCGCGTGTGGGTAATAGTCGACTCCAATTCACTCAGGCAAACAGGATTTCGCATGGGCAGACGATCAACCACCCTTCTCCTTATTATTAGTGCACTGCTACTCACCGGCTTCAAACCCTTCGGCGGCGGTGGTGGCATGAAGGGCAAGTTCCGTTCCGAAGAGGGCGGCAAAAAGATGGAGATCAATCACCCCTTCAGCCCGATGGGTTCCAGCTACAGTCAGATTAAAGCGGGTGGCCTGGTTGAGACGGGCTTGAAACCGATCTATCCCGCCAACGCCGACTGCCCCGATATCGACTCACCCTTTGCAGCCACAACCCGTGGTGATGGTAGCCGACGTTCACAACGTTTCTTTCACGGTCACCACAGCGGTAGCGATATACCAATACCGGAGGGAACACCGATCCTGGCCGTTGCCGCTGGTACCGTGGTTGAAGTGAGCGAGGGTGCCAATATCGGTGGCCTTGCGCTGATCCTGCAGCACTCGCCGGAACAGACCGGCCTACCGCTCTGGAGCTACTCACAGTACAAACACCTCCAGCAACTGCCCGACTACAAGGTGGGGGATCGACTCAACATGGGCGACACGGTCGGCAATACCGGTACCACCGGCACCACGGGGGGTTACTACGGCGCCAGCGGCCACTCCCACCTCCATCTCGCACTCTTTACCAGCCCCAATGATCGGTACGAAAAACGTAGGAGCTTTATTCCCGACCAGGGAAAGTGGCTCGATCTGATGGCCCTCTATCGCGGAGAACCCTTCGACTCCAGAGCGCTGGCCGATCTACCTCGCGGTGAGAAAAAGGTCACGATCCCCTACCGCCTCACCACAGGTGAGACGGTCCCGGTAGAGACCAAGGTGATCTGGCCCTACGCCTGCAAACCCCGGTCTTAACACGCTCATTAGATCAATTAATACCCATAATGAGCGAAAAACATCGATATGACTGATACGAATACCAATAACGACTCCATTGAACAGCTCAACGAGCGCCTGACCCGCTTCGCCCGCGATCGTGACTGGGAACAGTTCCATTCGCCCAAGAATCTCTCAATGGCGTTGATTGCCGAGGCCGCCGAACTGGTCGAACACTTCCAGTGGCTCTCTGAAGAGCAGAGCTACAACCTCTCCGAGGAGAAGCACGAGGAGGTCTCACTCGAACTGGCCGACATTCTGATCTACCTGATCCGCACCGCTGAACGACTCGACATCGACCTGCTCAAGGCCGCCTGGCGAAAGGTGGAAATCAACGAATCACGTTACCCCGTTGAGAAGGTAAGTGGCAGCGCCAAGCGCGCCGAAGAGTACGACCTGTAATAGCCCTCTAATAACATGGATTTTGTGGCGCCCCTATCTAAAGCCCGGTATTCTGAACGCCTAATTAAGTAGCACCTACATGCACGGATTACGCATAGTGGCCTGCGCAGAGAGACCTCACAGCCAAATCGATGAGCACCCTGAAGAAAAAGAAGCTGCGCGATGGCGATACGATCGACTACAAGGCCGTCCGTCAACGCTTTCAGCTGCTTAATATCTCGCGACTACAGCGACTCCGAGATGCGCTGAGGTCACGCCAGCAGCCCTTTATCGATATTCTGCCGCTGCTGTTTCATATCAACCACCCTCTACTCCCCGGCTATATTTCTAAAGAGACTCCCGCGGGCGTCTACGATTTCCAGCCCACCAAAGCGATCGTCGGCTCCACCAAGAAGTTATTCAAAGGCTTTGAACACAAACGACGCGCCCTGCTGCGCCCCTACATTCAGTCGATCTTCGTCATGGGCAGTAGCGGTACCATCGCCTACTCCGACAAAAGCGACTTCGACTTCTGGCTCTGTTACACCCCCGATCTAAGCGAAACACAGATTGCCGAACTGCAACAGAAGGCGGAGGCGATTGAGAAGTGGGCAGAGACACTGGGGCTTGAGGTCCACTTCTTCCTCATGGATGCCGAGAAGTTCCGTAGTGGTGAGAAGTCTGAACTCTCTAAGGAGAGCAGCGGTAGTGCTCAGCACAACCTGCTGCTTGATGAGTTCTACCGCACCGGCCTGCACATCGCCGGTCGGATTCCGATCTGGTGGCTGGTCCCACCCGAACATGAGCACGACTACGACAACTACACACAGATGCTGCTACGCCAGCGATTTGTAAAAGAGCACGATGTGATCGATTTTGGTGGTCTGAGCAGAATCCCTGCGGAGGAGTTCATCGGTGCCGCACTCTGGCAGCTCTTCAAGGGCATCGACTCTCCCTATAAGTCGGTACTGAAGATCCTGGTGATGGAGGCCTACGCCAACGAACACCCCAACATCGATCTACTCAGCCTGCGTTACAAACGCGCCGTATTTGAAAACGTCACCAGCCTTGATGATCTTGACCCCTATGTGATGATGTATGAGAAGGTGGCTGAGTATCTGGAGATGGAGGGGGATCGTCGCGAGCTGGCACGCCGCTGCTTCTACTTTAAGGTCGACCTACCGCTCACTCACCACCGCCACGCCAAGACGTGGCGCCATGAACTGCTACGCGAGATCACCCAGGACTGGGGATGGGGCGAAGGGCATGTTGTTCTGCTCGACTCACGCCCGGAGTGGAAGATCGACCAGGTGCTCAAGGAGCGCAAGATGCTGGTCGACGAACTGACTCTCAGCTATCGCATGCTCTCGGCACTGATCCGTGAGCATGCCGACGATGCCCACATCAATCCTTCAGATCTCAATATCCTGGGGCGAAAGATCTATGCCGCCCTGGAGCGTAAGGCGGGCAAGGTTGAACTGGTCAATCCTGGTATCTCAGAAGATCTGAGCGAACCTCACCTCACCTTCCAGCAGAACTGCGACGATAAGGGTCTCCACACCTGGTCACTCTATCTCACCCTGCCTGGCACGGCACGGCTAGCTGACACACCCGTTAAACGCGCCAGCAGTCTGCTCGAACTGCTCGCCTGGTGTCACTTCAACCATATCGTTACCCGGCGCACGATGTTCACTGTACAGACCGAATCAAGCCACCTGACCGAGAAGGAGCTACGTGCCACCATTGAGGCGTTTTCGCGCAACTTCCCCAAGGGCAAGCTACCCAAATCAGACCTCGACGACCTGGCCAAACCGGCACAGGTGCGTGCCGCTGCACTGTTTGTGAACATCGGCTTCGATCCGCTCGCAACCACCCACCTGATGGGCTCCCACCTGACCACTGGCCGTACCGATGCGCTCAGCTTTGGTGCCACCTGGGAGAACCTGGCGCTACACTTCGACCAGATCACCGTTAATAGCTGGCAGGAGGTGCATACCTATCGGGCCAGCGGCAACACTGCAGTGCTGCGAAGCCTGTGTAAATATTTTGAGAACTCTCCGATCTCCGCCAACGAACCACCGGCATCGATCTCGGTCTACTCGCTCTCATCTGCACGCGGTAACTCGATCGCACGTCGTATCGAACACCTCTACCACGACGTCTCGGAGTGCTATTTCTCACCAGGAAGCGTCACCAACTCACGCTACATCCTGCGCATTAAGGATCGTTTCTACATCCTCAGCGCCAAGAACGACCGCCTCACCTTCGAGTCAGCCGGACTGGTGGACGACCTGCTGCGCGCACTCTCAGCCACACAATCCGAGTTCAGCCCGATCATCGTCGACCGCTACACCTTGAAGGAGTCGCCACTACCGCTGCTGTTCAAGGCCAACAAACGCAACGCAGTGCAGTTCTTCTATCAGGTCCACGATGGAACCGCTGAGATCTATGTGCTCGATGAGCGCGGTTCACTGTTCCACCAGGAGCTTCCCTTCCACGACAGCGCCACACTGCTCACTCAATACCAGTGGTTCTTCGATACGGTACTGCCACGTCTCAGCTTCATGATTAGTGAGCAGACCGGCGAGGCCGGTTTCCAGGGTGATGTCTCGCTCTACCAGATCGTCAAGAACACCAATACCGGCGAATTCCGGCTTGAACCACGCAAGGTACCGCACTCTGCCGGCGTTCATCGCTACTTCAACGTACAGGTAATCGGCGACCTGATGGATGATCGCCCCGTCTTTACCATCTACTGTGACGATCGTGAGTTCTCCAGCCTGGAACACGGTGACGCCCTCTTTCAGGAGGTGGCACGCGACATCTTTGATCGGCGCAGCAGCGGTGAGGGCTACCCGATCTACATCACCGATATCGACATCTCAAAGGCGATGATCAGCGATAGCGGTGTCGACTCACTGCAGACAATTCACTATCTCAACCACAAAAAACGCATCGAAGAGCGACTCAACCAGGCACTCAACGCCCTCTAATCGGGCAGAAGAGAGACGCTTTTCAGCACCAGCGCCCGCTACACCCCATTCACTCCTCGCTCTCGTTTAACGACAGCCCATGCACCATTACTGAACAGATCACCATAGACCTGAGAGCGGAATGCACTACTATTGTGCATAGCAAGTCATGCGATCTTGCCTATTAGGCACTAATTCAACCGGACAACAGCTGTTACTCATTGTTTATCTTGGATATTTAAACAATATAGCTTTTAGGGCCATGGATCGCACCGACTGGTTTGTTTCTTGCTAAATAGGAGTGCATGGGAGAGATGGACGAACAATCACGTGAGATCGCATTTCGCGCTACCGAGAATCTGACGGTGGCGATGATGGCGCTCGATAGCGACATGCGCCTCACCTATATCAATCCCGCCGGCGAGAACCTCTTCGGTGTCAGCGCACGTAAAGCGATCGGCATGGCGCTCGAGTCACTACTGCCCGGCTACACCCATATCCATGAGAGCCTGCGCCAGGCACTGACCAACGACCAATCCTTTAGCGAACGTGAACTACCGCTAGTGATCGCGGGTAAACGCCAGGTCACCGTCGACTGCATCGTTACCCCGATGCAGGAACCGAATCAGCAACCGATGCTACTGGTCGAGTGGTTACTGCTCGATCGCCACCTGCGTATCAGCCGCGAAGAGAACCTGATCGTGCAGCACAACGCCACCAGTGCACTGGTGCGTGGCATGGCCCATGAGATCAAAAACCCGCTCGGTGGACTGCGCGGTGCCGCGCAGCTTCTCGAGCGTGAACTCAACAGCGCTGAGCTGAAGGAGTACACCACCATCATCATTGAGGAGGCCGACCGACTGAAAAACCTGGTCGACCGGATGCTGGGACCCAACCAGCTGCCGCGTCTGCAGGATGTCAATATCCACCAGATCCTCGAGCGGGTTCGCACCCTGGTTGCAGCGGAGGCCCCCGCATCGATCAAGATCGAACGCGACTACGACCCCAGCCTGCCCGATATGATCGGTGATAACGACCAGCTGCTGCAGGCACTACTCAACATCGTGCGCAACGCCGTACAGGCACTGGGTGAACGTGGCACCATCACCCTGCGCAGCCGCATCCAGCGCCAGTTCACCATTGGTCAGAAGCGCCACAAACTAGTGATTCGTCTCGATATTGTCGACGACGGCCCGGGCATCGCTCCCGAGCTGCTGGAGAGCATTTTCTACCCGATGGTGACAGGACGCGCCGAGGGTACCGGGCTGGGACTCTCTATCGCCCAGACTCTTATTAACCAACACCACGGGCTCATCGAGTGCACCAGCGAGCCCGGCAACACCATCTTTACACTGCTGCTGCCACTGGAGCCGGACAATGAGTGATCAGAAAAACATTTGTGTAATCGATGACGACTACGGCATCCGCTGGGTACTCCAGCGCGCACTCAGCCAGGAGGGCATGCAGGTCACCAGCTTTGAGAATGGCACCACCATCGAGACGGAGCTGGAAGCAAATACCCCCGATGCGATCATCACCGACATCCGCATGCCCGGTATCGATGGCCTTGAACTGTTGCAGCGTATCCGTGAGCGCCATCCCAATCTACCGGTGATTGTTATGACCGCACATTCCGATCTCGATAGCGCCGTGTCCGCCTACGAGGGCGGAGCCTTTGAGTACCTGCCAAAACCCTTCGATGTCGATGAGGCAGTCGCTCTGGTAGAACGCGCTGTGGAGCATGCTCGCCAGAGCACCGCTTCAGAATCGGCCCTTGCCCCCCAGGAGAGCACCGAGATTATCGGTGAAGCCCCAGCAATGCAGGAGGTGTTTCGGGCCATCGGTCGCCTGACCCGCTCCAACATCACGGTATTGATCAACGGTGAGTCGGGGACCGGAAAGGAGCTGGTCGCAGCAGCACTGCACCGTCACAGCCCACGCGCCGACAAACCGTTTATTGCACTGAATATGGCAGCAATTCCTCGCGATCTGTTTGAATCAGAGCTGTTTGGTCACGAACGCGGTGCCTTCACCGGCGCTCAGGGTTCACGCCAGGGACGTTTTGAACAGGCCGATGGTGGCACCCTCTTCCTCGACGAGATCGGTGATATGCCGGCCGAGCTGCAGACACGCCTGCTGCGCGTCATCGCCGAGGGCGAGTTCTTCCGCGTCGGTGGCCACACATCGATCAAGGTCGATGTCCGCATCATCGCCGCCACCCACCAGGATCTGGAGCAACGAGTGCGCGAGGGCCACTTCCGTGAGGATCTGTTCCACCGTCTCAACGTCATTCGTATTCACATCCCCTCACTGCGTGACCGGCGTGAGGATATTCCACGTCTCGCCCAACACTTTCTGGCACGCGCCGCCAAGGAGCTCGATGTTGAGGCGAAGCTGCTGCGCCCTGAGGTGGATCGCTACCTGTCGCAGATCGACTGGCCCGGCAACGTACGCCAGCTGGAGAATACCTGCCGCTGGCTGACCGTGATGGGCTCAGGTCGCGAGATCCATATGGATGACCTGCCACCCGAGCTACGCCACGATACCAGCGGTGACGAGAACAGTAATGACTGGATCGGTGCGCTACAGCGTTGGGCCGACCTGCATCTGGCGGCCGGTGAATCGGATCTTCTTGATATGGCGGTGCCCGCCTTTGAGCGCACCCTGATCGATGCGGCACTGCGCGAGACGGGTGGGCGTCGTCAGGATGCGGCCAAGCGCCTCGGCTGGGGGCGCAATACCCTCACGCGCAAGCTCAAGGAGCTGGGGATGGACGGTAACGAAGAGAGCGCCTAGCCGGTTTGTCCAACAGGTACCGGAGTCGATACCGACTCCGGTACCTCAGTAACTGCCAGATCGATAAAAAAGGGTGGACAACAGAGTTGTCCACCCTTTTTGTTTCCACTCGAGTAACAGGCTAGTAGATCTCTTCGATATAGATCTGACGATCACTACCTGTGTAGATACCGAAGCGTGCGGTGCCGGTCGGGTTATCATCATGGCTGCCGTCACCATCCCAGTCATACTGCAGATAGCCGAGTCCCGCCCCACCCGTCCCGTTGGTGCAGGTCTCGAGACAGTACTCGAGATCGACGCTGCCGGTATTGCCCGAACCCGGTGCCGATAGACTCATGCCGCTACCCGTTCCGTCGCTCAGCGTACCGCTACCACTCAGGGTCGGCTCACCACTAGTGGTGGGTAGATTATCGGTGTAGTTATCGAGTTCGCCATAGGTCGAGTTGTAGAGCGAGGAGTCGTCCCGATCGTTGGTGACGAAACCGCTGCCGTCAAAGTACTCCGCCTGTAGCGTGATCGGCAGCGGCAGCGATTCGTGGCCTGTTGTATCGAGCACGTTGAGTCGTCCGAAGAGGATGTCGGTATCGCCGATCTCGGCGTGGTCGTTAGTTGTATCGCCATCCACATCGAGATCGAGCGTGGTGCTATCGAGCGTCACGCCATCGCTATCGCCTGGGATAACGCCAAACTGCAGACCTTCAAATATTCCATCGGGTGATGCCAGCCTTGATATTGCCACCTCGGCGCTGATAGTGGCCGAACCGCTGCTCCAGCTACCGCTCGAAACACCGATATCGAGCCTTGAGCTCATGTCGGTACCACCAACTGGATCGTAAGCCGCAAGGCCGAGCGAACCGCTTGATGTGGGATTGAGCTTCGCGTAACTCCCTTCGTAGTTCTGTGTTGTCTCTCCCTGTGCATTGACAGCAGTAAGCGTGAAACCGAGCTCCAATGCCTCATCCATATAGGTGAAGTCTGCGGGAATCGTCGGTGCCAGATCCGAGCGGTTGGTCAGCGTCGGTGCCGAGAGGATAAAGCGATCGGGGATAAAACGCCCAACCTCGGTAGCGGTGGTACCCACCGTGTCGGCTGAAGTGTCACCTAGATAATCATTGGCATTGGCCTGAAAGGTCACACTGCCGACCTCGTTGTAGCGTGCGTTGGTCAGCAGTGCCACACCGTCACTAAAGTCTGAGGCCGATGCACTCGTGGTGGTACCGGCATCGCCATAGACCTTGGTGTCGTCACTACTGAAGTAGACGTTGCCGAGCGTACCGCCCGAACCGGTGTCGGGTGATGAGGGTGCCACGGCGCTGATGTCGGTATCCCAGGCGTAGTTCTTGGTCACCGTACCGTCACTGCACTGCGCCACCACCTTGAGCTGAAAGGCGTCGCCCGCCACCTGGCTCGGTGCACCCGAGCTACCACTGTTATTCAGTGCGGTGGTGCCATCGCTCTTGAACGACTCGACCTTGAAACTCTCCGGTGCCACCACGAAGCTCTCTGAGCTATCGCTGAGCGTGATCGCCGGGTCTGGGCTACTCGCCGCCAAGCTTAACTGTGCATGGAGAGCAATCTCACCGGCATCGCTATAACTGGCGGTGAAGTTGGCGACACCCGAGCCATCGAAACGCAGGGTGCGGCTGATGTAGTCACTCACCGAGTCATCGGGATTATCGGCGATCGAACCACTGTTGAGTAGCGTAGTGCCGTCGGTATCGAGGGCACGGATCGTCACCGCGTCGTTCTTGTCACCATGGCATGTGGTCGGATCGACACAGGCGTAGGCCATGTCGACTGCCAGATCGCCCGTCACACGCGCCACGCAGGCACCGGTCGAATCATCGGTACGGATTGCACGTAGCGTCATGGTCGCAGAGTTCTCGCAGGAGGTCTGGCTTGTAGTGCTACTGAAGAGCAGCGCTGTATTGACAAACTGCAGTGCCGGATCCTCGCTGGCATCCTCGCTCGCCGTGCCGTCGGTCACATTGATATTGATGTGAGGTGAGGTGGTTGCGGTGGTCTCGGTCAGATAGAAGGTGGTCGACGTCTCGGTGCCGGTGAAGGTGTAGGTCGATCCGCTACCGCTATCGACCAGTGGCGAGGTGGTCAGGGTGATTTCGGTTCCGTTAGCTGGTGCAACCTCGGCGTGTGAGGCATCGTGCGCGGTTACCGTGACCACCACCGCCTCACAGGTGACACCGACACCGGCGTGTGTGATGGCGTAGTGATCAACCGATGCAGTCGCCTCACAACCGAAGGCATCAAGTACTGATTCCTGCACACTGGAGCTGTAATCGAAATCGGTATTGCTTCCGACCTCAACGCTACCTTCGCTGAGGATCGCTCCCTGAATGTCGTTGTTGTTGCCGAACTGGATACTAGTCGTATCGTAGGGTGTATAGATCACTCCAGAGAAGTCAGCATCAGAGTGCCCAGAGTTTCCATTACCGACCTGCAGCGAAGCACTGTCGTAGAGAAAGATAATAAAGTCTTCGACATTTCCACCAGCATTCAGCTTGGCCTCATTACCCGCCTGAAAAGACTCCTTGATATAGAGCCGTACCTGACCGCTACCGGTGACGATAATATTGGACTTGTTGGCCATGGAAAGTTTTTCGATGAAATAGTCACCGGGGGCCATCGAGGCTGTGGCCCCTCTACCACTCTTCTGTTTAAACTCAAGCTCATAGATATAGGTTCCACCGGTCCCACCGACATCGTATCCACCCGAAAACGTGGTGGTACTGTTTCCTTTTAGTATGACCTTTCCATAGCTGCCCGCCGATACACTGCTCGGATACTCAAGGTCACTACCCCCAGTGGATGGAAATGTTGATGGATCAATATCTGGAAAGTACTCATCGACCGTTTCCATTACACCCAACGGCGTCGGTGTATTTCCCGTATCACCGGTTATGTCGATAGTGTTGATAGTCGAATTGTTACCGTAGCTAAAATCATCTTCACCGATGATTCCGTAACCGGAAAGCGAGGTAAACGCATCGCAATCATCGGCAGAGATCTGGCCTGAATAGAATAGTGCCAACGTTATGAGCAGTGAAATCTTTAACAACCGCATCTCTGAACTCCCGCCAACACCCTATGGTGCATCTGTAACTTTAGCCTTCATCGAGCGCGAGACATATCCCAGCGACCCGATCGCGCTTACTCCCAGCGCTGTTTTATAGGAGCGCGCCTCGACAATGAAGATCGAGTAGGTGTTAGGTGTTTCAGTATAACTACTCGAGCTACAGCTTAACTGAACACTGAACCCATCGAGCGCACCGGAGCCGTAGTTTGTCACCTGACCATCGACAGTACCGCTGCAGACCGTTGCTGAGTTGACTGCAGCATTGTCGAGCTCAAGTTCGCTGATCGCCCACTCCAGACCACCCTTTGCAGCGTAGTAGGCACGCGAACCTTCAACGGCATTAGCACCCGAGATATGGAAACCACTGCTGATGCTGACCATGTAACCACCCACTGCCGCAAGCACTACCATCAGAAAGATGGCACCGATCAGTGAGAAGCCTTGCTGTTGATTAGACTTCATCATGGCACGTTATCCACCCGCACCTGATGGAGCATGGTGACGCTCTCACCTCCATCACTCAGTGTTAGCGAGAGGGTCACCAGCGCGGCCTGACCGGTAGAGCCTGCATCGTAACTGATGGAGCACGCTGTCAGATGTTTGGTCACCACCACGCTGCTGCCCGAGGGCTGCGTTGAACCGATGGAGTAGCTGGCATAACGGCGTAGCGTTTCATTGGCGGTGTCACAGATATAGCTGACCGGTGATGCATCGACCACATAGAGACGCTGGCGTGGTGACTCGAAGGCAAACTGAAAGGCACTGCTCAGCGCAATGTGGTCACTTGTTCCATCGTCGGTAATGGTGACCTGGGTGGCCGCCGGGGTAATGACATTGGCATTCTCATAGGCACTCGCCCCTGAGATTCCCAGGTTGTAGATCACCAGCCGATAGTCGGTTGAACTGGTTACAGGCGGAGTGAGATTGGTGAACTCACCGATGGTGTTGAACTCGTCATCATCGGGATTGAAGCGGAGACGTTTGCTCTGATTTCCGGGTGGGCCGAGGCGATATCGCACCGCATCGACGGTGTTGATCATCTCCAGCGATGGCCCTGTTGAATCGACTCGCACACTGTTGGGCAGTGCTCGACGAATATCGCGCGCGATGAGTCTGAGCGCTGAATCGGCGGCATCGACCAGCTCGGCACGGCGTGTCAGATCGAGATAACCATCGATCGGACGCTTGATCACCCCCGCCAGCACAGTGGCAATAATTCCAGTGATAATGATCACCATGATCATCTCGATCAGGGTAAAGCCTGCACAGCGCCTCATTGTCAGACTAGAAGCTGCCACGATAACCACTCACATCAATAGATAGTCCGGTTGCATGTGAGACTGTCACATCGACGCATTTCATCGTTGCACCACTCACCGTTTCGGTCGCGACACTTACCGCCACGCTGTATCCCGAAAGCGATGTTATGGGGCTTCCGAGACTGTTGACCGGGGTTGAATCGGATACGCCGTTGTAGTCGTCGACATCATCGAAGCTAGTGCGTGCCGACTCACCATCACTTCCGTCCGGATCGTCATACGACTTCGAGAGGATCTCCTCGAGATAGGCCTCGGCAATTGCCACCGCCTGTGTCTGCACCATTGGGTCGGCGCTATGCATAGTGGTGTAGTCCATCACCTTCAACACACCCACCACCGAAATCGAGATAATCACGATCGCCATGATCGTCTCAACCAGCGTGAAGCCACCTTGATGCAGAGAACGCCTCACTACAGTCTCTCCACATAACCGCTGGTGGCATGCACGGTAAAGGAGCGACCATCAATAGAGAAGGTGTGACTGGTACTGGTACCACCCGATGCATCAAAAACGATCGTGGCAGGATTGGAGATCGAAACACCGCTCGGGGCGGCATTGCTGTACTGCCCGGATGCCGAGTGGTGAGGCACATCGGTTGAGAAGGTTGGTGATAAGGCAAAGCAGTTACCAACGCTGCTAGGCATCGAGAGCGCATAGCTCGAAGCCGTCACCTCCAGCTCTACCTTGCAGTTGGTCGCGATTGCCAGCTTCTGTCCATAACGCGCCGCACCTACCAGTTCATCAAAGAAACCCATTTCATCAAAATCTGTGATTGATGGCAGTCTTGGAACTGCCACAACAGCTACAATTCCAAGGAGAATTATAACCATGATCAACTCTATGAGAGAGAACCCTCTGTTTTGTATTACACACATTTTCATATCGTATTACGGAAGCTTCGCCACGAAGTTAACAAACTCTCCTCTTCTCTTCCCAATCCTCATTCTGATTTTCTCTAACAGCTGCTCAGCCTTGTGCGCCTCCGCAACATGGCCTGCCTCGACTCTACCACTAACTATTTTTTCCAGATAACTCTCAATATTGACTGTACTCTCATAGTAGTAACGGCCCCACCCATCTTCAAGCAGCTTGAATGCATCTGCACCGCGACCCAGCGACTCCAGATAGTCGGCATAGTTTAACCGCGCCGGGAGATAGGCCGGGTTATTTTCCAGTGACCGTTGAAAGTTATGCTCAATAACCGCAACTGAATACGCTTTTGTTGAATTTCTCATTAACTGAGCCCGATAAAAATAGTTCTCCCATCTAATCGGAAACTTCTCTTCTGCCCGCTCTAGCTGCACAAGTGCAAACTCAATCACACGATCTCTATTGTCAATAGTGACACTCTGCTCTCTCAGTGCCCTATCGATCTGTCTGGCTATTAAAATCTCTGGCCGATCTGTAAACGGAAACAGCTTACCAGCCTCACTGATTTTGAGGATCGCCTCACCCGCGTTGTCGCTATCATTAATATTATTCAGCCGGTATTCGCTAATGGTTAACAGAGTCAGCCATGTCACCGCTAGAAAAATAATTACGTAACTTATTAGCTGACCACTATCACTCACGATGCTTTTACCTTCAGAAGCAATACCGATCAGTGGCGCGCCACGTTCATATCCGGTCAACCAGCCGATATAGAGGCATACAATTATCAGAATTGAAATCAGATAGAAATTAAATGTAAACAGGCTATGTATTGATACGGCCAAGACTGCCGCATAGATACCAGCAGCTTCATAACGGGTCTGTTTGTCTATTCTTAGAACTCTCGCTGCCTGTTTGAACAGCAGAGTCGCAGCAATAGCTAGCAGAATGACAGCAACAGGACCGAGCTCGACCAGCATCTCCAAATAGTCATTATGGACGTGCTGACCTGCCGATCTCTCCTCATTTTTCTTGTGCGACGGATAGGAGGCCCAGAACGTTCCCCATCCTGAGCCAACATATGGGCGCGCCTTGTACATCTCCCACGCAGCATTCCAGATATCGGTTCGATCTGAAAGCGCTGTCGTTGCAGTTGTGTTCACGGCAACGACGGTCTGTTCAATACGATCGGTCAACGAGCGTTTTTGAATCAATTCCGCAGCAACAAACCCGACAGCCAGACATATGATCAGTGCTATTTTTTTTCTAAAGCTCACCTCTCTTAAAACATAAAAAACAAAGAGTAGAGCAATCGTTAACCCTAGAAGCGCTCCCCGGCTTTGGCAAAGAAAGATGGTTAACGTCAAAAGGGTAATCACTATGCCTTTGACAACATCCTTTCTGAGGGATCCTTCAGAAAAGAAGGACGATATAACCGGCAACACCATCAGACTCATCAGCGCCGCGTTACTGTTTGTATTAATAAACAACCCTGTCGGGCGGCCTGCATCTAAAATAACCGTTTGAAAAACACTTAAAACCGCAAGCAGAACGCCACAAACCATCAACAGATACGCCAGCAATGACCTCAGGCCGACAGACATAGATGCACCGAATATCATGGAAAATAGCATCGCCATTGGCAGCGCCATCAAAAGGTATGTTGTGGATGGCGCAACACTCCACAACACCGAGATGGCAATCCACACAGTCAAAGCCATGAAAGCGACAAGTGGATATTTTAGATTTGCAAGAATTGAGGCGGGAAAATAGCCCTTTGATGAAATGAGTGCCGAAGCGATCCACTCGTTAGGCCTCACATTAATTAATCTGTCTTTAAACTGCATCAATAGAGTGTTTTCTCAAAGACCTAACAATGTGCCATGCACTATATTCGTAACAATTAGGGGAGTCGCTATTTTTGCGAGAGTTTGTTTTGGGCATCCAAGCCCAAGCAAACAGCAAAAACTTCACGCGACCGTTTATGCCTGCGGCGCCCCGAGACTATCGCGGACTAACCGCCTTCGCTTCGCTATCCATGGCGGTCAGCGATCGTTTCAACATCAAAAAAGGGGCCTTTCGGCCCCTTTTAAATTCGAAGATTCACTAGATCAAGGTGAAGGATCAGTGATTGCAATACTGCGATAGCTCGACGAATAACCCGAGGCACTTGTTACTGTGCAATCGGGTGCTGTACCAGCGTAAGTCAGGCCGGTAGGAATATCCTGCATGGTACCCGCTGCATCATCACAATCAGCAACGGTTGTGCAATCGGCATGATCCGCTTTACATGCAGCATAGTTAATGGCCGTTCCCGAGCTAAGCGCTCCAGCAACTCCATCTATCGATGCCTGCTCCGCCTGATCGCTCAGATCGACGAACTTTGGCAGTGCTGTTGCTGCCAGAATTCCCAATATTACGATAACCATGATCAGCTCGATCAGGGTAAAACCACTTGCTCTTCTCATCCTCATCTCTCCCAGCCCTATTTGGGTTCTATATATCTTAATTTGTTATCTTGATCGGGGAGTCGCTATTTTTGCGGAAGCTTGTTTTGGGCATCCAAGCCCAAGCAAGCGGCAAATACTTAACGCGACCGTTTATGCCTGCGGCGCCCCGA
>NZ_MPRL01000066.1:0-21335 GCF_002020875.1 Solemya pervernicosa gill symbiont
CGCTGCTGCATCTTCTTCGTCGTTCGCTCCCGCTCTCAACTACGAATAGGCAGACGGCGTCGACTATCGCGGACTAACCGCCTTCGCTTCGCTATCCATAGCGGTCAGCGAAGGAGGCTTTAGATTCTCTACTAATAACACTATCTGAGCTTCGTAGATTTTCTACACTTACCACTTCCTAATCATTGTCTACCAATTAGATTGATACTTTTTAAAGTTCTCAGCCTGCTCAAATATTTCTTTATAAACCTCATCTCGATCTACAGGTGGGTAACCATGTTTAGCCAAGACTAGGATTAAATCGACCTTCAGCTCTGCTTTGATATCATCTCGCTGGCTCCAATCAGTATAACTAGCTTTATCATCGACAATACCTTTTACTACCTTTGATAACTCAAGGAGTTTATCCTCAGGGTAAGCAAAGTCATATTTAATAGTCAGGCTCTTGAGAATGTCATAGAATGCTTTTTCTTCAAAATCGATTCCAAGGTCAGCAAACGAGGCTTTCTCTTTTTTCAACGCACCTAATAGATCAATAATCTCGTCCGTGAAATCCTCCAGTACATTACTGACTAGTACATCATCTTCTTTTCTCTCGTTATAGCGATCAACTATTGCCTTGAACTGCTTTGAGAAATCAACACCCTTAGCCTTATTGATCTTCTTAAAATCTTCAATCGCCTTGGCCAGTAACTGCTGCAACAATTTAATTTTTGTATTGGGAAGTTTAATTTTTTCTATCTTTGCAAGGTAATCATCATCGAAAATATCAACAGCATCTGCTGCGTCCTCGCCAATCTTGAATATCTCTTCTACCCCGTCTGCTTTAAGTGCTTCGGCGATCATTTCTCGCACTTTGGCATTCATCTGCGCAGTATCGGGTGCGTCACCTTTGGTTAACTTAAAGACAATAGAACGAACTGCGAGATAGAAGTGAATGTAATCCCGCTCTCTTTGGTTCAATAACTCCGATCCACTACACACATCGTAAGCAGCTTTGAGGCGCTTAACTAAATGCATAAACCGTTTTTCATTTTTCTCTGTTACCTGCACAAACTCAGCTGCCATGTTTAGTGTGTTGAGCTGCACTAGTGGGTCACCAGTGAAATATGGTGTCACATCAAACTTATGGAATAATTTAGATAACAAATCGAGGTGATCACGAACTACAATCAACGACTGCTCGATCTCTTCAATATTCTGCTGGTCGGCCTTGTTGTAATGAGCCAACGCCAAGTTCATCTGTTTCTTAATACCAACATAATCAACTACCAAACCTTTATCTTTACCTTCAAACTTACGGTTCACCCGTGAGCGGGAAGTCAACTATTCTCCAGGCTATTGATCTTGTTTTAAGCGGGAGCCGTAGCAAGGTGGATACAATGGGACTTGAAAGTCTCATGAATATTGACGCTGTAAACGAGTTTCTCGCTGGAACCAGAGATTACGGGAATTTGCCCCAGTTACAGGTCGAGCTTTATCTAAACGAGCAAAATAACTCTGACCTTAACGGTAAAAATAATAGCGATGGCGTGGAGTGCGATGGACTAGTATTACGCTGTGTCCCCATCGACGACTATTCACCTCAAATTGAAGCCGTTCTTAAAGAAGCCGAAGCCTCGTTTCCCTTCGAGTACTATTCGATCAAGTTTGTCACATTTTCAGGTGAACCTTATCGTGGGCCTCGTCGTTACTTGCATCACCTTCTTCTGGATGGGGCATCAATCAACAACGAATACGCCACTCGTGAATATGTGAAAAGTGTCTATCGTGCCACGGCTGAAGATGGAGAACAGCATAAACATAAAAACGAGTATCGAAATCACAAAAAATCCTTCAGGGATAATGTTCTCAAAGACATCAATGCCAGATTGGATAACTATAAATTTTCGATAATCACCAATACAAGATCCAATCTTGAGGCAGATTTAACCCTTACCGAAGACGATATATCAATCGATAACAAAGGCAAGAGAAAGCAGTGCTTTATCAAGACAGAGTTTGCTCTACAGAAGAAAAAGTCTTCCCATCCTCTTGATGTATTACTGTTGGAGGAACCAGAAAACCATCTGAGTCATACAAACATGAAGCGATTAGTCACAAGCATCGCCCATGCTGAAGACCAGCAAATGATTGTGACAACTCACAACAGTATGATAAGTACACGCCTAGATCTCCGGAATGCAATATTGCTGAATAGTTCGAGTGCCGATGCAGGCACTCTCGCTGATTTGTCATCAGACACCTCGGACTTTTTCATGAAGGCCCCTGACAACAATGTTCTTGAATTTGTCTTGTCTGGGAGAGTGATCCTTGTTGAAGGTGATGCTGAATATATTCTTATGGAGGCACTGTTCAAGCTAGTGACTGGAAACGAGCTAGATGCAACTGACATTCATGTGATCTCAGTAGGTGGAACAAGCTTTAAGCGCTATATGGAATTAGCCAGATTGCTCGATGTACGAACAGCTGTTATTCGAGATAACGATAGTAATTATCAGGCAAAGTGTGTCGACAACTATGAGGAATATGTTACCAACAATATTCGTGTCTTCTCAGAAAATGATGATGCGATAACAACTTTTGAGATATCTGTTTACCAGAATAATAAAGCAATTTGTGATGAACTGTTTTCTGGTGGAAAAATAAAGCTGCCTCCCCAGGATTACATGCTAAATAATAAGACAACAGCAGCAATGCGCCTTTTAACAGAAAAGGCTGATGAGCTGACTGTTCCAGAGTATATCAAGGAAGCAGCACAATGGATAATAGCGTAATCCTTGCCGTTGCAGGTTCTGGAAAAACTACCCATATAATTAATTCTATTGACACTACAAAGTCAAACCTTATTATTACCTATACAGAAAACAATTTTAGGAACCTGAGAAACAGGATAATACGTGAATACGACGGGTTACCTGAAAGAACGCGAGTCTATACATATTTCACTTTTTTGTATTCGTTTTGCCTGCGACCATTATGTGGCGACAGATACGGATTAAAAGGTATTAATTTCGACATACCTCCCGAATTTTCTAGTCGACAAAAGAATACTAATCTGCGTCGTTACATTGATTCCCATGGTCGGATATATTCATGCCGTATAGCTAGCTTCATTATAAATTTTAACCTTGTTGATGATGTCAAAGCACGGATTAAGAAATACTTCGATTACCTTTACGTTGATGAAATTCAAGATTTTACAGCCGGTGACTTCAATTTATTGATAGCGGTTTCGAGTGGCAATACAGATTCATTGCTTGTTGGTGATTTTTATCAACATACCTTCGGCACAAGCCATGATGGAAACTTGAATAAAAGCTTATATAAAGATTTTGGAACGTACAAGAAACGACTGGAAGACTCAGGATTATCCGTCGATGAAACAACCTTAAGCCATAGTTATCGTTGTAGTCCAACAACCTGCGAATTCGTTACCAATAATCTTGGAATAACAATAGATAGCCACCAAACTGACACAAGCATAGTTGATTTCGTTGAAGATGAAGGTTGGGCTGAAGTAATCTTTGGTAAGGGCCATACCGTTAAGTTATTTTATCAATCGCACAACAAGTACCCATGCTATTCAGATAACTGGGGCGCATCAAAAGGTTTGGATAATTTTGATTCGGTTTGTGTGGTTCTAAATAAAACCACTGAACAACACTTTCGAAAAGGAAGTCTTCATAAGTTGGCACCTACCACGAGAAATAAGTTTTACGTTGCATGCACCAGAGCAAGGTCAGAACTGCTATTTGTACCAGAAAGTTACCTCAAAAAATATAAAGTTTAGCTCCGGGGAGTCGCTATTTTTGCGGAAGCTTGTTTTGGGCATCCAAGCCCAAGAAAGCGGCAAATACTTAACGCGACCGTTTATGCCTACGGCGCCCCGACCGTCCTGTGTACGTTGCGTAATCACCTCTTCGCGGCTCTACACAACTCCCTCAGTGACTCTACGCCGACATAAAGCCGCTGCTGCATCTTCTTCGTCGTTCGCTCGCACACTAATACCTAACTCGGTTGCTTTTTTTAATTTTGACCCCGCAGAAGCACCTGCGACAACAGCGGTCGTACGTGCTGACACGCTACCTGTAACAGAGCAACCTAGACGTTCTAGTGCTTCCTTTGCTTCACTTCTCTTCATTCTATTAAGTGTGCCCGTCAACACATATATTTCTCCTTTCAATGGCAATAACTCTGCATCTATTATTACTGGATCCCACCTCACACCACATTTACGCAATGCATTTATAACCTGCAAATTTTTATTTTGCCTGAAGAAATGAAAGACATGTAATGCTACAATTTCACCAACATCTTGAACTTGAACTAACTCATCTATTGAAGCACTTATTAATTTGTCGAGTTCACCGAATGTAACAGCCAGATTCTTTGCTGTAGCTTCTCCCACCTCACGCACACCTAGGGCAAATATAAATTTTTGCAGGGTTGTCTCTTTCGAATTTTCTATTGCATTTAGTATATTTTCAGACTTTTTATCACCCATCCGCTCTAGTGAAAACAACAAATCTTTTGTTAAAGTATACAAGTCGGCAGGATTATTAATTATCTCGCGCTCGACGAGCTCCTCAACCAATTTGCTTCCTAGGCCAACTATGTTCATAGCTTTTCGTGAGCAAAAGTGTTTAATAGCTTCTATTCGCTGTGCTTTACAATGTAAACCACCAGTACATCTTGCATCAGCCTCGCCTTCAACCCTTTCAATATCAGAGCCACATACTGGACACTTTACTGGAAAGATAATTTTTTGCCTTTTTCTTGATTTCTTGGAGAGCGCCATTATCTGTGGAATCACGTCAGCAGCACGTCTTACAATAACCTCATCCCCTACATATATACCTAATCGCCTTATTTCGTCTTCGTTATGCAATGAAGCCCTACTTATTGTAACGCCACCTATAAATACTGGAGTCAAATTTGCAACTGGCGTAATTTTTCCAGTTCTTCCAACCTGAAACTCAACTGACTCAAGCTTTGACTTTCCTTCTTGTGCAGGAAACTTTTGTGCGATAGCCCATCGCGGGGCTTTTGAAATAAACCCTAGGTCTTCTTGTTGTTTTATATCATCAACTTTAAATACAACTCCATCTACCTCGTATGGTAGCTTGGATCGCCTTGTGACAATATCTTCATAATATTTTTTACACCCTATATACCCTTCTGTCACTTCAACTTCTCGGCTTAATGGCAATCCTAGATACGAAAGATATTTTAGCCTTTCATAGTGACTTCCTGGTAAATCCACACCTTCACATATTCCAATCCCGTAGGAATAAAATTTTAGCGGTCGTTTTGCTGTAACTTTTGTATCTAACTGTCGCAAACTTCCTGCCGCTGCATTTCTAGGATTAACAAGTCTTTTCTTTCCCTCTAATGCAAGTCTCTCATTGAGTTTTTCAAAATCAGAAACTAGCATCACAACTTCGCCTCTCACTTCAAGTTTTACAGGTAGATTATCTTCAGTAAGGACATGGGGAAGATCTTTAATTATCTTTACATTTAGCGTGACATTCTCTCCAACATTCCCATCACCCCTTGTTGCAGCTCTAACTAACACTCCATCCTCATAAAGAAGACTTACAGCCAAACCATCTAACTTTGGTTCTGCACAAAATTTTACTAATTTAGATCCAGAAAGCCCTTTCTCAACTTTATTGATAAAATTTTCTAGCTCTTCATCATTAAAAACATTATCCAATGACAGCATTGGAACTTCGTGTTTAATTTTTTCAAATCCTTTTGCCACTACTCCACTAACTCTTTGAGTAGGTGAGGTAGACGTAATCATTTCAGGGTGTGCATGCTCTAAATCTCTAAGTTCACGCATTAATTTGTCATACTCAACATCTGGGGCTGTTGGTGAGTCCAATACATAATACTCATAGTCATATTTCTCTATGAGTCTTCTCAGCTCCTTAATTCTTTCTTTATACATAGGCATTTGCTTTTTGAGTAAATTAAAATGATATCTATTCAGATATAAACTATCTGTATATTAATTCCTATTTGAAACGTTTTATTGCAGGGTGACACCCACGTCACCGGCACGGCGAACGATCACGGTGTCACCGACCCTCACCCCCTTGCGTGCCAGCTCATCGGCGTTATGCAGGGTGGCATTGGTGACCGTAACGCCACCCACTTCAACCGGTTCGAGTCGCGCCACCGGGGTAAGTGCACCAGTGCGCCCCACCTGCACCTCGATATCGCGAACTGTAGTCAGCTCCTCCTGGGCAGGGAATTTGTGGGCGATCGCCCAGCGCGGAGCGCGGGCGACAAACCCGAGCTGCTGCTGCTCTTCAAAACCATTGACCTTGTAGACGACACCATCAATCTCATAGGGGAGCGCATCGCGCCGCTCGCCGATCTCGCGGTAGTAGTCGAGACACCCCAGCACCCCTTCGACTACCCGAAGCTCAGGACAGACACGCAGCCCCCACCCTTTGAGCTGCACCATCACCTCGCTGTGAGAGTCGGCTAGTTCACCACCCTCCACCACGCCGATGCCGTAGCAGAACATGGTCAGCGGACGTTGGGCTGCGATCTTCGGATCGAGCTGACGCAGTGAACCGGCCGCTGCGTTACGCGGATTGGCGAAGGTTTTTTCCTCGCGCTCACGCTGACGGGCATTGAGTTTTTCGAAACCCGCCTTTGGCATGTAGACCTCACCACGCACCTCCAGCACCTCGGGCCAGTCCGTCCCCTGCAACTTTAGAGGCACGCTGTGGATGGTGCGTACGTTATGGGTGACATCCTCGCCGGTGGAACCATCACCACGAGTGGCGGCTCGCACCATCTCTCCTTTTTCGTAACGGATACTGATCGCCAGCCCATCAAGCTTCGGCTCAGCAACATATCGAATGGTGTTATTAGCTGAGAGTCCATCACGCACGCGGCGATCGAACTCATTCAGCTCCTGCTCACTAAAGGCGTTGCCGAGTGAGAGCATCGGTACTTCATGTTTGACCTGGGAGAAACCGGCGAGGGCCTGGCCACCAACTCGCTGGGTTGGCGAGCTGGAATCGACAAGTTCGGGATATCTCTCTTCCAGTGCCTGCAGCTCACGGAAGAGACGGTCGTACTCGGCGTCGGGGATGATGGGATCATCGAGGACGTCGTAACGGTGGTTGTGGAGGTTTAACTCACTGCGCAGCGCATCGGCACGCTGCCAATCCTTCTCGGTCGCAATCATTGCATCTATTTATTGGCAGCTTGCTGCTCTAGCTTGCGATGCAGCAGATAATCCTGCACCTCTTCACGCATATGGCTGGCGGTCTGACGGCTCAGCACGCTCTTGGTCTCATCGAGCAGATCACCACCGAGGCGATCAGCCAGCGTATGAGCACTCTCAAGCATCGTATCGAGGGTTTTGATTGCATCGCCACGACCGGGCAGCGGCATAAAGATACTGAGTCCGGGAGTGGCGTAGTCGTCACCCATCTTCTCCGGCTCGAAATAGCCCGGCTCAACCAGACTGGCGAGACTAAAGACACCGCCACCCTCCACGCGATGATGGAAGATCTGCATCGCACCATACTCGAGTCCAACCGCCTCAAAGGCGGGCCGCAGTGCGGTACCGGTAAAGGGGGTACCGCGCGGCGCGGCGATATAGATCGCCACCACCTTATCGGCGTCGACCTCCTCCTCTTCAGGGGTACGCTGCTCGGTATCGATACTCGGAAGCTCAGCCTGAACAGGGTTATCGAGCACCGGTGGTTCCTGCTCGTCGATCTCGAACTTCTCACCGCTAGCACTGAATGAATCGAGATCACCCAGCTCATCGATGCTCTTGTCACGCGCCGCCTCAACACTGCTCATCGGCGGCAGATCGAACTCCTCTTCGAAAGAGACCGACTCATCGAGCGGGTCGGGCTGGCGGTCGGCCTGACGGCGACGGCGCTGTTTGCCAACGAAGTAGATGCCTGCAATCAGCACCACACCAGCGATTAGCAGGATAAGACGTAGTTGATCCACTCTCTTCTCCTCAGGCCGAGGCGAGCTGTATAGCCTCGGCAACATCGACCGCCACCAGCCGCGACACACCCGGTTCGTGCATCGTCACACCGGAGAGCTGATTGGAGAGCTCCATGGTGGTCTTGTTATGGGTAATAAAGATGAACTGTACCTGCTCCGACATCTCTTTGACCATCTCGCAGAAACGGCCCACGTTGGCCTCATCGAGTGGCGCATCGACCTCATCAAGCATACAGAAGGGGGCCGGATTGAGTTCGAAGATGGCAAATACCAGCGATACGGCGGTCAACGCCTTCTCACCACCGGAGAGCAGGTGGATATTGGAGATGCGTTTGCCGGGCGGACGCGCCATGACCGTCACTCCGGTCTCGAGCAGATCGTCACCGGTCAGCTCCAGGTAGGCGTGACCGCCACCGAAGAGACGCGGGAAGAGACGCTGGATGCCGGAGTTGACCTGATCGAAGGTCTCCTTGAAACGGGTACGGGTCTCGCGGTCGATCTTGCGCATCGCCCCTTCCAGGGTCTCCAGCGCCTCAACCAGATCGTCGTTCTGCGCATCAAGGTAGACCTTGCGCTCCGACTGCTCCTTATATTCATCGATGGCGGCGAGGTTGATCGGACCGAGACGCTGGATACGGCGCTCCATCTCCTCCACCTTCTGCTGCCAGGCGCTCGCCTCGGCCCCGGCGTCGAGCTGTTCGAGCAGCTTATCCAGCTCGAAGTCGGTCTCGGCGACCTGCTCCTCGAGAGTACGACGGCGTACGGTAATCTCCTGCCACTGCATGCGGGTCTGCACCAGTGATTCACGAATCGTCTGCACCCGCTGTTCGACACCGCTACGTGACTCGCTCACCTTGCGCATCGACTCGTCGATCTCTTCGACGCCACGACGCGCCTCGCTCAGCTTGCGCTCTACCTCACTACGGGCGGAGAGCTTCTGCTCCAGATCCGTCTCCAGCTGCTGGATCGGCTCACTACCACCGCTGAGCGACTGTTGCAGCTCATCACGACGGGCACTGAACTGGGTCAGCTGCGCCTCCATACGGACCAGATTTTCGGTGGTCGAGGTGTGCGCGGTATTCATCGACTCGATCTGCAGCGCCAGTTTGTGCACCGCCTCACGATCCTGCTGGGCGCGTCGACGGATCGCATCGAGCCCCTCACGCAGACGGTCACGCTGACGCACCATCGCTTCGCGCTGCTGCTCGTGCGCCTCCATCTGCACCACCGCCTCATTCATGGTGGTACGGGCACCGCGCAGCGTCTCCTCCTCCTGCAAGGTCTGACCGCGCAGCTCTTCGATATCCCCGCGCAGCTGCTCGGTACGCGAACGCACCTGTTCCAGACGCCCCTTGCGCGCCTCTACCTGACCGTTGATCTCGGCGTGACGACGGTTCTCCTGGTTGATCTGGCGCTGCAGATCCTCACGACGTCCTTCAAGCGTGCGACGCATCTCACGTCCCGCCTCGATGCGCTCTTCAAGCTGTGAAACCATGCTAGACTCTTCTTCAATAGATGAAGATAGCTCTTTGATTTCACTCTCTCTTTGCAGAACACCCGCCTGCTCATCGGCATCTCGTGCCACACGCAGCCAACCGGCTCCGAGCCAGATACCATCACGGGTAATGACCGACTCGTGGGGAGCCAGATTGGCACGTAGTGCCATCGCCCCAGCCAGATCATCAACGCAATAGACACCACCCAGCAGCGAGTCGACCGCCCAGGGGGCACGCACCTTATTAAGGATCGGCGTAGCGGCATTGGCCTCCGCGGCACCCGCCGCCACAGTCGTATCAAACAGGGTCAGTGAACCACTCGAGAGCTCCCCGAGCAGATCGCTGGCGGCATCAAAGCCATCCACGCAGACTGCCTGCAGATATTGACCCAGCACCGTCTCGACCGCGCGCTCCCAGCCCGAGTCGACCTCAATGTTCTGCGCCAGACGCGGCGCCTCACTAAAGCCAGCACTCTGCAGCCACTCGGTAACGACACCCTCGCTCTTGCCGAGCGCCGCTTCCTGCAGCGCCTCAAGCGAGGTGAGACGACCACTGATGTTCTGCAGACGCTGACGACGCTCATGCAGTTCATTATTGTCCTGATTATTCTGTTCACGGGTCTGCTGCAGCCGTTCCAGCACCCCTTCGAGCTCCTGCTGACGGGCCGTCACCTCGCTCTGCAGGATGGTCGACTCCTCGATCAGCTGCTCGATCTCCGTCTGCAGCGATTCACCGGAGAGCCCCTGCAGCTCATCCTCGGCACGACTGCGGCGCTTTTCGAGCTGCATCAGCGTGCTCTCAATCTGACTAATCCGGGTGCGCTCCACCTCGGCGGCACGCGCCGGCTCTGCGGCGCGGCGGTTGAAATCTTCCCACTCGCCCTGCCAGTCGTGGCCCGCCTGCTCGCTCTGCTCCAGATCGGCTGCCGACTCCTCCAGCGCCGCCTCAGCACGCTCCAACTCAGGCTGGCGCGTCTCAAGCGAGCTCTCGAGCTCCTCAAGGCGGCGAGTATCGATATTGATGTGTGATTTGGCCTCGCTATAGGCCTGCTCAACCTGCTGAAGATCGTGTGTCTGCTGCTGAATGCGCTCCTTGCCGTGCTGGATACTCTGCTCAATACGAGTGATATCTGCACCAAGACCGTAGTAGGTGCTCTGCACTTCATTGAAGCGGTCGCTCGCCTCGATATGGGCACCACGCAGCTTCTCCAGCTCGCTCTCGGCGGAACGCTGCTCGGCGATTACCGCCTCAAGCTCGGTCTCCTTCTCCTGGATGGTGCGCTCAAAACCGCCACCATCAACATCAAGCTCCTTCCAACGCAGCGCCAACAGCTCCGCCTTGAGCAGCCGCTCATCCTGCTTCAGCTCCTTGAAACGCTCAGCCGTCTTGGACTGACGCTGCAGACGATCAAGCTGCTTCTCCAGCTCTTCGCGCAGGTCACTGAGGCGGTCGAGGTTTTCACGGGTGTGTTTGATGCGGTTCTCGGTCTCGCGGCGGCGCTCCTTATATTTGGAGATACCGGCCGCCTCCTCGAGATAGGTGCGCAGCTCTTCGGGCTTCGCCTCGATGACACGAGAGATCATTCCCTGTTCGATAATCGAGTAGCTACGTGGACCGAGGCCGGTGCCGAGAAACAGACCGGTGATGTCTTTACGACGACAGCGGGTGCCGTTAAGTGAGTAGGCCGACTGACCATCACGCGAGACGGCGCGACGAATCGAGATCTCGTTGTACTTGGCGTACTCACCACCGGCCGCGCCATCGCTGTTATCGAAGATCAGCTCAACACTCGCCTGTCCGACTGGCTTGCGTGCCGAGGAGCCGTTGAAGATGACATCGGCCATCGACTCACCACGCAGATGTTTGGCCGAACTCTCACCCATAACCCAGCGCACGGCGTCGATGGTATTCGACTTGCCGCAGCCGTTGGGACCGACAATACCGGTCAGATTGCTGGGAAACTGGATGCTGGTTGGGTCAACAAACGACTTAAAACCGGCGAGTTTAATCTTGCTCAGACGCATAGTGTGTTATTCGATAAAGTGTGGAACAGCTCTGGTTATTCAACCAAATATTCAGGATTATTATCCTTAAATCAAAAGGTTGAAGAAACTTATTAATCTAGTTTCTCATAAAAAAGAACCCTGAAATATCCTCCCTGACCGGTTTAAAGTACCTTCGTCTCGCACGACTTTTCGGCTACAATTCCGGGCCGACAAAACTACCACGAAGAGCACCCCATGCCTAGCCAGCCCAGTAAGGAACTTGAAACTTTCGACAACCCGATGCCTGAGCGCGATTACACCATTCGCATCGACATCCCCGAGTTCACCTGTCTCTGTCCTAAGACCGGCCAGCCCGACTTCGCGACCATCCATATCGCCTACGTGGCCGACAAGGCGTGCATCGAGCTGAAGTCGCTGAAGATGTACATGTGGGCCTACCGCGAGGAGGGAGCCTTCCACGAGAAGGTAACCAATACCATGCTGGACGACTTTGTCGCCGCCTGTAACCCCCGTTTCATGCGCGTCACCGGCAAGTTCAACGTACGCGGTGGTATCTACACCACCGTGATCGCTGAGCACCGTGCCGCAGACTGGAATCCACCCCAGCCGGTCACCCTCCCCTGAGTGATCCCCTCTATATAGGTATCGATGTCGGCACCTCCGGGTGCCGTGCCATCGCGATTGATACTTCACGCCAGATCGTCGCCGAAAGCGCAGTCTGCATGCCCGCTCCTGAGGGCAACGGCGTCGAACAGCAGCAAAACCCTGAGATCTGGTGGCAGGCCCTCTCTGCGGCACTCAAACAACTCGGTGAAAGCACCGATCTGCGCAATAGCCAGGCGATCGCCGTTGATGCCACCTCCGGCACCCTGCTACTTTGCGACGAGATCGGCCAGCCCCTGACTCTCGCATTGATATATAACGATTCGCGAAGCCGCACTGAGGCGGAGCAGATCGCCGCCATTGCCCCACCCTTCTCCGGTGCACACGGCGCCAGTAGCTCGCTGGCAAAACTGCTCCATCTACTACCCCAGGCCGAGGAGTCTCGCTACGCCCTGCACCAGGCCGACTGGTTGGCAGGACGCCTCAGTGGGCGCTTCGGTATCAGCGACGAAAACAACGCCCTGAAGCTCGGTTACGACCCGATGGGACGCTGCTGGCCCGAGTGGATGGCACAGCTTGGCATCGACAAAAGCTTGTTACCTGAGGTTAAGAGACCCGGTGAACCAATTGATAAGATTAATAAATTCCTCGCTGATCAATTTGGTCTCCATCCGGACACCCTGATCAAGGCAGGCACCACTGACAGCATTGCCGCCTTTATCGCCTCGGGGGCAAAAGAGGTCGGTGAGGCGGTCACCTCACTCGGCTCGACGCTGGTACTCAAGGTGATTAGTGACTACCCAATCTACGATCCGCTATACGGTATATACAGCCACCGACTGGGTGACCTGTGGCTCACCGGTGGCGCCTCCAACAGCGGCGGTACGGTACTACGTCAATTCTTCAGCAATGAGCAGATGGAGAAGCTGACTCCACAGCTCAAACCCGACGAACATACCGGGCTCAACTACTACCCCCTGCCCCGCCCTGGCGAGCGATTTCCACATAACGACCCAACCCTGGAACCACGACTGACTCCCCACCCCGAAGATGAGACACGCTTCTTCCAGGGAGTGCTGGAGGGAATCGCCCGTATCGAGTGTGATGGCTACACCCTGCTGGCACAGAGCGGTGCCCCCTATCCCAGCTCAGTCCGAAGCTGTGGTGGAGGCGCCCGGAATCTCGTCTGGCGAGATATCCGGCAACGCCAGCTCGGTGTACCGATGCTTGAGGCCGATCATCTTGAGGCCGCCTACGGCGCTGCGCTGCTGGCACTCGACGGATTACCCGCATCATAGCCACAGGTAGACGCACGGCTTGAAGCAGCCTCATTTTTCTCTGCTAGACTGCTTCACAACACTCATCCGAGAACATCGCCCTCAGCGCAACGACCACCGGAGTCTCGTTGCAAAGGACAACCCTCTTGCACCAGGCAAAGCGGTACGCTCCAATATTTCTGACGTTTATTATCGGCGTCGCACTCTCCATCACCCTTTATAAGGCCACCAATAACTGGGAACTGCAGAACCAGCAGGTGCGTTTTTCAAACCACGCAACGCTCTACTCCAACACCATAAAGAGCGTCATCCACGATCACATCGGCACCATCAACCTGATCAGTGACTGCGTCAGAAGCAATCCCGGGCTGAGCCGCTCAAGATTCAGCACACTGGTACGCAACACGCTGGAGCGCTACCCCGGCATCCAGGGATTCTCCTGGAATCCCGTTATCGACCACTCTGAGCGCGACTACTACGAGATGCTCGCCAGCCGAGAGCTGTCACGCGACTTCATCTTCACCGAGCGGAGCAGCGACGGGCTGATCCCCGCATCAGAGCGGGATGAGTACGTCATCGTCTACTACATAGAGCCCTACCAGGGGAACGAAGCCGCACTGGGCTACGACATCGCCTCTGAGACGATTCGAAAACAGTCAACCAAACGCGCTTTCTTAAGCGGGAAGTTGACCGCCACAGCCACTATCAAGCTGGTGCAGGAGTCGGAGCAGCAGGCCGGAGTTCTGATCCTGCTACCCATCTACCACCTCGATCAGCCCATTGAGACGGTTGAACAGCGCCACGCCGCACGCCGTGGCGTACTGGTCGAGGTGCTGCGAATCGGCCACATCGTCGATCTGGCATTAGCGCCACTGACGGCCATCGATGGCCAGCTCTACCTATACGATATAACCAACGGGGATGAACACAATCTTCTCCACTTCATTCCCGCCACCTCAGCCGCCAACAGCCAACCTCGCGATTATCAGACGCTAACGCAGAACTTTCAGTGGCAGCAGCGCTTCTCCGTTGCGGGCCGCACCTGGGAGCTACTCTTCGTTCCCTCCGCCTCAGCGCTAGAACAGACACCGTCATGGCAGGCCTATGGCGTACTCATCACCTCACTACTGCTAACAGTGATTTTGATCGTTCATCTGACCAACAGACTTCACTACACCCGCGACATCGAGAAGAGCATTAAGATTCAGGGCGAGACCAATCAGAAACTCGCCGAAGAGGTCTCTCGTCACAAAACCACGCTTGATCTATTGGGTCGAGAGTTTAGCCGCGCCGAGCGCTATCTGGAGACCGTCGAGGCGGTGATCATCGCGCTCGACCCAGATGGCAATATCACCTTAATCAACCGTCGAGGCTGTGAGCTCATCGGCTTGAGCGAGGATGAGTTGATCGGCATGAACTGGTTTGACAACTTCCTGCCTCAGCCTGAAGGGCATGAGGTCATTTACGAAATATTCAAAAAGATCATCTCTGGCGTTTTAGATGAAGTCACCTACAACGAGAACCATATCGTCACCTCAAGCGGTGAACGGCGACTGATCGCCTGGCATAACAGCTTTGACCACGACGAACAGGGCAATATTGTCGGCTCTCTGAGCGCCGGCATCGATATCACTGAACGCAATAGAGCCGAGGCACTCACCGAGGAGCTACTGCAGCAGAACCGGGGCCTGACCGATAAGATGTTCACCATTCAGGAGGAGGAGCGTCGCCACCTCGCCCATGAACTGCACGATGAACTCGGACAGCTACTAACCGCCATTCACCTTAACGCTCGGACCATCCATACGAGCACCGATTTTGATGATATTCAGAGAAGTGCCTCGATCATCGACGAAAACGCCAAGGTGATGCACCACTCCATCCGCAGTCTGGCCAATCAGCTGCGTCCCAGTCTGCTAGAGCACTTTGGTTTGGCCGAGAGCCTGAAGGGGCTGATTGAGCAGATCGAGGCCAGCCACCCGCACATCAGCTACCGGATAGAGATCAACACACCGATCGACGATTTCAACGAGACGCTCGCCATCACCCTCTATCGCATCGTTCAAGAGGGCGTGGTGAATGCAACCCGCCACGCAAACGCTAATAACATCCTCATCTCCATCAACAGCGTTCAGAACGAGCGTGATGAACCACGCGTTGTGCTCTCCATCGAAGACGATGGCGAGGGATTGAAGTCAGATCTGCTTGGCGACGGCTTCGGTCTTCCCGGTATACGTGAGCGAACACGCGCCATCGGCGGCGATTTCAAACTCGACAGCTCACCCTTGGGCGGATTGCGAATTGAAGTGACGCTACCCACTGGTTAAGCGAGCCCTTTCGCCCACCCTATCTGACACGCGCACCAAGGACAGTGACGCCCTAAACTGCTATCCTGCGACGCCTGTCGACTCAATCAAACAGGATAGTTTTCATGCTCGCAGATCCATTCAGAGGCGCCGGCCTCTTTCTTCAGGGAATTGGCCTGATGTTCAAACCCGGCGTAAAACGCTTTGTCGCGATTCCACTCACCATCAACGTGGTGCTCTTTGCCATCGTCATCGCCGTACTGGCCGGTCAATTCGACGAGCTGATTAACTGGATGCTGCCAAGCCTGCCGAGCTGGCTCAGCTGGCTCGAGTCGATCCTCTGGTTCATCTTCGCCCTGCTCGCGGCACTGATGGTCTTTTTCGGCTTCTCCCTGCTTGCCAATCTTGTGGCCGCCCCCTTCAATGGCCTGTTGGCTGAAGCGGTGGAACGCCACCTGGGTGGGCAAGAACCGCCACCGGCGAGCAGCATTACCGCGGCGATCAAGGGTGCACCGGGTGCGATCTTCGATGAGATCCGCAAGCTGATCTACGCCCTGCTCTGGGCGATTCCGCTGCTGATCATCTCCATCATCCCGATCTTCACCCCCTTCGCTCCGTTCCTCTGGGCAATCTACGGCGCCTGGATGCTGAGCCTCGAGTACGCCGACTTCCCGATGGGCAACCACAACATCCGCTTTAAGGATCAGCGCCAGAAACTGCGCCGCAACCGCCTGCTCTCACTCAGCTTCGGTGGCACTACGCTGCTGGCAACGATGATCCCTGTGCTCAACTTCCTGGTAATGCCGGCAGCCGTCTGCGGTGCTACCTCTATGTGGGTTAAACGACTCTCACAACAGTCATGAAGAAGATCCGTCTGCTAATGCTGCTAATCGGCACTGCTCTGCTGGCGGGCGCCCTCTACGGCTATCAGCGCGGCAGCGCGACCGAGAGCTGGGTCAAAACGACCGGCGAAGTGATCTCCTATGAGCTGATCCAGCAGGATGAGCATATGCGTGACAGGCGCAAGGGCCCCCATCCAGATGAGACCTACTATGTCGATCTTCGCTACCGCTACAGTGCCAACGGCATTGAGCACAGCTCAGACAACTACGAGATCGATGGTTTTGGCCTACCGAACAAACTGCAGGGTGGTTACGACTACTTGATTGGAGAGGTCGGTGTTGAACGCCTCTACCAACCGGGTAGCCAGATCGATCTCTACTACAATCCATCCTCCCCTGCCGAGGCGGTCGTGGTGAAAGGGTATCGTGGCTCACTACCGCTGTTCCTCGGATTGGCCCTGGCGATGATCGGCTTCGGCGCTATCGGGCTGATGAGAAGATAGCCCGCTTCTCGATCTCACTGTGGAACCAACCACCGACATCGACCTCCCCTGCCCGCTCTGTAACCAACACGAACTAGTCCCCTTCTATCGAGACCCGCGGCGCGAATATCTACGCTGCGGCCACTGCCAGCTCATCTCTGTACCCGCTCATTACCACCTCAGCGAGGCGATGGAGCGGCACGAATACGACCTACACATCAATTCACCCGAGGACGAGGGGTATCGTCATTTTCTCAATCGGCTCCTCGAACCGATGAATGCAACGCTGCCCCCAGGCAGCAGCGGACTCGACTTCGGCTCAGGTCCCGGCCCTACCCTCTCACTGATGTTTAAACAGGCTGGGCACCGCGTCTCGATCTACGACAAGTTCTACGCCCCCGACAGCACCGTATTCGAGCAACCATACGACTTCATCACCGCCACCGAGGTGGTCGAACACCTGCAACAGCCAATCACAGAACTCGAGCGGCTCTGGCACTGCCTGAAGCCGGGCGGCGTACTCGGCATCATGACCAAACTGGCACTGGATCGGGAGCGATTCGCACACTGGCACTACAAGAATGACCTCACCCACATCAGCTTCTTCTCTCGTGAGAGTTTCGAGTGGCTTTCGCTTCATTGGGAGGCCGATCTGCAATTTATCGCCAACGACGTAATTCTGCTCCATAAGCCCACCTCCTGAAGCACTTTTTGTACTGTTTTATTGATACGCCAATCGTGGCAACATAGGGAGATTGCGTTGGCTCGACCTTCACGAACAACAAGCAAACAAGGATCGGTAAAGCATGGCTGATGAGCTACATGAAGACGTTCATATTAATGAAGATGTCTATATCGGACGTCAGCCCATCTATAACGCCAAGCTTGAACTGGTCGGTTATGAGCTGCTCTACCGTGACAACAGCAACAACAACGCCAACTTCAACGATGGTGACTACGCCTCCTCCCAGGTCATCATCAACACCTTCATGGAGCTGGGGCTCGAGAACATCGTCGGCAGCAGCCTCGCCTTTATCAATCTAACCCGCGGCTTTTTTAACGGCGACCAACCCTTCCCGCTCGCCAAAGAGCAGGTGGTACTCGAGTTTCTCGAGGATATCGACCCGGACCAGACCGTACTCGATGGACTCACCCAGCTGAGAGAGAACGGTTTCCGTATCGCTCTCGACGACTACATCTACGATGACCAGCACAAGGTGCTGCTCGACTACGCGGACATCGTTAAGGTTGATGTGGCGCACGTCTCTGACGAGCAGCTTCCAGAATTGGTTGCTCTCTATAAAGAGCGGGGCGCGACCCTACTTGCCGAGAAGGTGGAGAGCTACGGCCAGTTCACCCGCTGCCAGGCGCTCGGCTTCAACTATTTCCAGGGTTACTTCTTCTGCAAACCGAAGATCATCCAGGGCAAGCAGCTCCCCTCCAATCGCATCGCAGTGATGAATCTGCTGGCCGAGGTACAGAATCCAGAGGTAGAGATCTCTACCCTGGAGGAGAAGATCACCAACAACGTCACCCTCAGCTTCCGTCTACTGCGCTATATCAACTGCGCCAGCTTTGCCCTGCGCCGTGAGGTCGAATCGGTACACCAGGCGATTGTCTTGCTCGGTCTGCAGAACATCAAAAACTGGCTCAGCCTGATGCTGATGGCCAAGGGTGGTAACGACAAGCCGCATGAGCTGATGACCACCGCACTGCTGCGTGCGCGTATGTGCGAAACGCTTGCGGCCGATCAGGGGCTGGTTCGTGAACAGGCCTTTACCGTGGGCCTCTTCTCCGTACTCGACGCGCTGATGGATCAACCGATGGATGACCTGCTTGATAACATGCCACTATCGGGCGACACCAAAATGGCGCTGCTGGATCATGAGGGGGCGCTGGGTGAAATCCTCCAGGGAGTACTCGCCTATGAGCGCAACGATCTCTTCTCGCTCCACAGCACTGGGCTCTCCATTGAGCACTGCCGTGAACACTACCTACGCGCACTCCCCTGGGCCGATGAGACGAGCCACTCGCTCTACGAAGCAGCACCAGCCGGCAAGTAATAGCTAATAACAATAATGAGAGAAATAATATGAGCGTTACTACAGAGAGACTGGCACAGGTCGAACTGTTCAAAGATGCCTCTGAAGCACTCTTACAAAACATTGTCGAACAGGGTGAACACCGCACCATAGAGAGCGGCGAGCTACTGCTCACCCCGGAGAAAGAGAACCACCATCTCTACCTGCTGCTCTCAGGCACGTTAGGACTCCACTTCGATGCCGCCAATACACCCGAGATTCGTGAACTCGAAGCAGGTGTGGCCGTTGGCGAGATGTCGATCATCGACGACGCTCGCCCCTCCGCCTACCTGATCGCCAAAGGGAAGTGTGAACTGCTCGCCATGCATCGAGACCAGATCCTCGACACGCTGGTTGGCGATAACCCAATGACCCGCAACCTGCTGCAGCTAATGTCGAAGGTGATCAAGCTCAACACCAAACGCATCATCAACGATCAGGCAGAGATTCTGGAGCTGGCCAGCCACGCCAATGTCGATGGCCTCACCGGCCTCTACAATCGCCGCTGGCTCGACAACGCGCTTGCAAGACTACTGGAGCAGTCGAACGACGAGGATAAATCACTCGCCATCCTGCTGCTCGATGTCGATAAGTTTAAAAACTACAACGACACCCAGGGCCACCAGGGCGGTGACTGTGCATTGATTGCATTGGGCGATGTATTAAAGACAGTCGTCCGCCCTTATGATTTTGCTACACGTTACGGCGGCGAGGAGTTTCTGGTATTGCTACCCAATACCGACAAGGAAGAGGCACTATCGATTGCAGAACGCGTTAGAGAAGCTACCGAGAGGCGAGCCATCGCCTACCCCGACGGCCGCGAACTCCCCAGCGTCACCGTCTCAATCGGACTTGCCGTAAATCGCCCCGGCTCCACACCCGAGTCACTGATCAACAGCGCCGATGAGTTGCTCTATCGAGCCAAAGAGGAAGGACGGAATCGGGTTTGCAGCTAATTACAGAACTTACTGGCCACTTTCTCACACCAATAATCACAATATCGATCGGGGAGTCGCTATTTTTGCGGAAGCTTGTTTTGGGCATCCAAGCCCAAGCAAGCGGCAAATACTTAACGCGACCGTTTATGCCTACGGCGCCCCGGACTATCGCGGACTAACCGCCTTCGCTTCGCTATCCATGGCGGTCAGCGCAGGAAGACATCCTCAAGCCCCGCCGGTCGGTGTACATAGACCGCCCCACTCTGATCCTGCAGCTGTTTCAGCAGCGCTGGAACGGTGTGGGTATAACAGTAGAGGCTGTTACCCATCTTCTCGAGACGACAGTTGTTCACCCTGGCCATCTCCAGAAAAGCCGGATCAACCTCACTACGCACCTCGACCACCTCCGGTTCAACATGACGTTCGATCAGCTCACGCGGCGAGCCCTGATCGAGGATCTGACCATGATCCATAATCACCAACTCATCACAGAGCCGCTCCGCCTCCTCCATATAGTGGGTGGTCAGGATCAGCGTCTTGCCCTGATCACGCAGCTCGGCGAGTCGCCCCCAGATGATGTGGCGCGCCTGCGGGTCGAGGCCGGTGGTCGGCTCATCGAGCACCACCAGCTCGGGGTCGTTGACCAGTGCACGGGCGATGGTGAGGCGACGCTGCATACCACCGGAGAGGGTATCGGTCTTGGCATCACGCCGTTCGGTGAGTCGTGAGCCATGCCGAAGTAGGAGGCGTAGATGGCGAGGTTCTCAGCAACCGTAAAGTCGGGATCGAGATTATCAGCCTGCGGCACGATACCGACACGGGCACGAATCTCCCGATCACACTGACCGACCGGCAGCCCGAACACGCTGAGCGTACCCTCGCTTATCGGAGTCAGTCCCAGGGTCATGCGTAGCGAGGTGGTCTTGCCTGCACCGTTAGGACCGAGGAAACCGAAACAGCGCCCCGGTGCGATATCGAAGTCGATCCCATCGACCGCCACTGCATCACCGTAGCGCTTGGTTAACCCCCGCGCCGATACCACTCCACTCTGCTCGTTCATCGCTATCCATCTATCCTTCACATCTGTGGCGCCATTGTAGCGTGCAACACGCCGCTTACCGAACGGTTCGAGTCAGATTATGACCGTATCGGTTATGCTCACTCTGGCGCAGGAGGGTTTGACTGAATGAATGAAAGATATCCACAAACGACCGGGGAGTCGCTATTTTTGCGGAAGCTTGTTTTGGGCATCCAAGCCCAAGCAAGCGGCAAAAACTTAACGCGACCGTTTATGCCTGCGGCGCCCCGA
>NZ_MPRL01000067.1:0-32854 GCF_002020875.1 Solemya pervernicosa gill symbiont
CGGGGCGCCGTAGGCATAAACGGTCGCGTTAAGTATTTGCCGCTTGCTTGGGCTTGGACGCCCAAAACAAGCTTCCGCAAAAATAGCGACTCCCCGACAGATAGGTATTACCGGCGATCGGGGCCAGCGCCTCCTGCACCCCTTCAAAACGACCGATCGGTAGTTTGAACTGTTCGCGTACGGCGGCGTAGGCACCCACGGCACGACTCACCAGTTTGCCTCCACCGGTACTCAATGCCGGTAGTGAGATCGAACGGCCTGCGGCGAGGCTCTCCATCAACATGCGCCACCCCTGCCCTGCCTGTTCTACCCCCCCGATGATCCAGTCGAGCGGAATAAAGACATCGCGCCCCTCATTGGGACCGTTCATAAAGACCTGGTTGAGCGGCAGATGACGACGGCCGATCTTCACCCCTGGGGTGTCGGTTGGAATCAGCGCACAGGTGATACCCAGCTCACGCTGATGGCCAAGTAACTGGTCGGGATCGTAGAGCTTGAAGGCGAGCCCCAGCAGCGTCGCCACCGGGCCGAGGGTGATATAGCGTTTCTGCCAGTTGAGGCGGATACCGAGGATCTCCTCACCCTTAAACTCACCACGACAGACCACTCCGCTATCAACCATGCTGGCGGCATCGGAGCCCGCCTCGGGCGCGGTCAGGGCAAAACAGGGCACCTCCTCACCACTGGCCAGTCGTGGCAGATAGTGATCACGCTGCGCCTGTGTGCCGTAGTGAAGCAGTAGCTCGGCAGGACCGAGCGAGTTGGGCACCATCACCGTGACGGCGGCCGATATTGAACGTGAGGCGACCTTCATCACCACTGCTGAGTGGGCCAGCGCCGAGAAGCCGAGCCCGCCATATTCAGCCGGGATCACCAAACCAAAAAAGCCGTTCTGCTTGATAAAACGCCACACCTCAGGCGGCAGGTCGTGGTGCTGCTCGGTAATCTGCCAGTCGTCGATCATGGCGCAGAGCTGTTCGGTGGGACCGTCGAGAAAGGCCTGCTCCTCTTCGCTGAGCTGCGGCTTGGGCATCGCAAACAGTCGCTGCCAGTTGGGCCGTCCACTGAAGAGTTCACCCTCCCACCAGACGGTGCCCGCCTCCAGCGCCTCACGCTCAGTGGTGGAGATCGCCGGAAGACGACGATTGAGGAGTTTAAGCAGTAACTTTGAGAGGGTCTGCTGCCTAATCGGATTGATATTGAGCAGTAGTAATAGCGTGGCAGTGGCGGTAATGCCCACCGGCCCCATACCTGCGACCGAGATTAGCGCCAATAGCCAGAGACTCCAGAGTGACAGTCGTGCGCCGATCCAGGCGAGACCAAACCCGGTCAGCAGCAGAGTCAAAACCAGTGTCATTGTGACCATCTGACATCCTCCTACGGTTCACCCAATACATGGAGGTGTCGCTCCTCCATGCGTTTATCGGTCGCCTCAACCGGATCACCACTGGCCGGGTCGTAGCAGTCGTCGGGGTTGTTGCAGACCAGATCATCACGCCACGGCAGACGCCGATAGTGGGCCATATCGTCGAGCCCCAGCAGCGGGTATTTGATGATCTCGAAATAGGGGGAGTGGTCGAAGTCGTTGGGGGTAAAGAGTCGGGCGTTGCGTTTGAAGAAGTGGATGTGGCCGGTCGCCTCCTTCACCACCACTGGAAGAATCGGGTACTGCACCGCCATGAAGGCCGAGGCGATCAGGGTCGAGCAGATGGTACGGGTATGGCCACCCGGCTTATGCTGGAACAGGCTTGAGCGCCACCGTTTCGGCATCAAGGCGTAGGGGTAGAAGAATCGCGCCATATCGATCAACTGACGCACATCGTAGTCGCGTCCGAGGTGATCGACACTGAAGGCGAGCACCTGACGTACATCCTCCGGCACCAGCCCCTTGGGTCGGCAGATGCGTAGGTGGTAACCGCGGTACGCCTCGAGTGGAGTGATCACCGTGCCCTTCCCCAACAGCGCCTCGAGTACTAGCGGTTCGTGGGGGTCACCATCGTAGAAGGGGGTGACCTTGTCGGCGAGGCCAATCGCTTCGAGATCATGGATCGAGCCGATGTAGAGCGCCGAGTGGGTCCAGTTGCTGAGGGTGATGTTTTTGATCACATCACTGATTCGGCTACGCCCCTCAACCAGCAGAACATCGCAGGGACGAATCTCGTAGTGGAGCTGGTCAAAATTGCACAAATTCGACTCAGCCGGTCCACTCTCCTTGTCTAACCAGTCCGCCAGGAAACGCTGTATGCATGACACCCACGCCATCGTTCAGCTCCTCGTCGACCTACCTGCTTAAGGCATAGAACCGTTTAATGATGCCTTATAACCAAGAGTAGCACTAAGGATTAGAGGAGCGAGGCGATAGAAAAGTTCGAATAGTTAGATAGAAGTTAGTTTGTTGCGCTTTTAAGTTGATAAAATAGATAAGAATTCGGGGAGTCGCTATTTTTGCGGAAGCATGTTTTGGGCATCCAAGCCCAAGCAAGCGGCAAATACTTAACGCGACCGTTTATGCCTACGGCGCCCCAACCGCCTTCGCTTCGCTATCCATGGCGGTCAGCGAATGATATTACTTACTGTTTATATTGGAATAATATAAACAATCAACATCACGTCTAAATTCGTGAGCACCGCATTGATATATATTATATATTTTTATTGTTATCACTCCAATCTGTGATCGAGGTCACACATTGTCTGAGTTTTTTTGTAGGTCTTATTTCATCTCATGATAGCGCTGGCAGGCAATATCGCGTCGCTGCTTCTTCTCAATGCTCTTATCGATCATCGCCTCAATGGTCATTTGGTTACAGCGTTTTTTGGCCGACTCGAAGGGACCGACGTAATTGGTCGAACTGATAGTGGCAATTGAGGGTTGGAATAGCGTAGCTGCAGTGCAGTACATCTCCTTGAGTTTGGTATAACGATTCCCCTCAGCTGGTGAACGCCGCATCTCCTGACAGAGGTCGTTGAAGAGCGATTTTGCCTCCACCGTGCAGCTTGAGTAGAGGCTGATGCTGCGCTGTTGATAACTCTTGCAGACGCTGCCTCCCAGAATTCGCCACTGCTGATAGTCAAAAGGAATCTCAAGTCCGTGGTAGGAGATCATCTCGCTGTGCAGCGCTCCCATATCGGCATCGTTATCGATCTCAATGCCAGGATCGGTCCGTGCCAGCTCAAGGTAGGCCGCAAAGAGTAGTGTTACCGGTTCCACAGTCGCTGTTCCTCTGAGTCCATTATCGATACAAGCCAGTTGCCGCTACAGCGGTAAGACTCCACTCTACCACTATCAGAGCACCTCAAGCAGATAGATACAGATCGGGGAGTCGCTATTTTTGCGGAAGCATGTTTTGGGCATCCAAGCCCAAGCAAGCGGCAAATACTTAACGCGACCGTTTATGCCTACGGCGCCCCGAACGCTCGGCGATCTGTTCTCCCTCTTCGATCAGTTGACGTAGCTGCTGCTCATCATCGGCAAGCGCCTCCTCCATCTCACGGATCGACTGTCGTAGTAGTACCTCCGGCTCTTCGATACGATCTAGCACCGCATGCATATCGGCTCTGAATAGTCGTGTGACTCGGTTGATAAGTGCCATCTCTCTTCTCCTCTGTGGGTCTGCTGTTGTAGATCACTCTAGGCGCATGACCGCTGAGGCTGTAGACACATTCAGGTAAAGATTTCAGAGGATTTGTTTACAAAAGATTTACATGTCGCTGGGGGGGCGAGCTGATAAGCTTGGCAGCGTATGAATAGAAAGATTCGCCTATTAATTGTGGAGGATGAGGCCGCCATTCGTGACGGTCTGGTCGACCTGTTTATCTATCACGGCTATGAAGTTGAGAGCGCCGCCGATGGCGACCTTGGTCTGGAGATGGGGCAGAACGGCCGCTTCGACCTGATCCTGCTCGATGTGATGTTGCCAGGTATTAACGGCTTCGATATCTGTAACCGCATCCGCGAGCAGGATCGCGATCAGCCGATCATCATGCTCACCGCCAAGGGCAGCGATGAGGAGATCATCCAGGGGCTCACCTACGGAGCCGATGACTACGTCACTAAACCCTTCTCCGTCAGTCAGCTGGTACTTCGCGTGAAAGCGGTACTGCGTCGTTCAAAAGTCGTCGAGGCTCAGTCGCATACGATAGTGCTGGGCGGAGAGCTCAACATCGACACCCGCAACCTCATCGGGGAGTCGCTATTTTTGCGGAAGCTTGTTTTGGGCGTCCAAGCCCAAGCAAGCGGCAAATACTTAACGCGACCGTTTATGCCTACGGCGCCCCAGCGGCGGTGAACTAGAAGGTAAGGAGATCGCCTTCACCCGGCGTGAGATGGATATTCTCGAGTACCTCTACGCCAATCGTGAGCGCCCCGTCTCCCGCGAGGAGCTGCTGCACAAGGTGTGGGGTTATGCACGTGATCTCGATCTGGAAACCCGCACCGTTGATATCCACATCGCCAAGCTGCGCCGTAAGATCGAATCAAAACCCTCCGCACCGAACTATCTCGTCACCGTCCGTGGTTCCGGTTATAGGCTGCAGGAGTAACGGAGTGCGCAACCGTCTCAACAGTTTTTCAAAGAGCCGACTGAAGCTGCTACTCGGACTCTTTTTTCTCGCCCTGGCCATCCCGACCACGCTGCTGCTCTACAAGACCTTCGATCAGCTCAAGTGGGAGGCATTTCACCAGCACCAACAGTTCGCCGAGGAGCTGGCGCTTCGCATCGACAACCGTTTTCTGGCGGCAATTACTGCCGAGGAGGAGCGCAGCTTCGCCAACTACTCGTTCCTTAATATCGAGGGTGAACTCTCGGCCAACTATCTGCAGCGCTCTCCCCTCTCCGCCTTTCCGGTCTTAAGTGACCTGCCCGGCCTGATCGGCTACTTTCAGATCGACAGCAACGGCCTCTTCACCACCCCGCTACTGCCTAAGAGTGCAGCAGAGAGTCGCCGTTACGGCATCGATAGTGATGAGTACCAACAGCGACTCACCTTGCAGAACCGGATTGAGCAGATCCTCAGCGACAACCGTCTGGTCAAGCGCCGACGCATCGAACACGATCGTCAAGCACTAGCCGCAGCCAAACCGGCAGCACCGGCCGCAAGCGGATCGTTTTTCTCGCGTGAATATGAGGAGATGGTCGCCTCTCCCCTCTCCCCCCCTGCTGAAGCACCAACTCTCTCAAGCATCGACACGCGCAAAGGTGAGGCTAGCGGAAATGATCGCGAGATCGCGGCACAGGCTGCCTTCGATCAGCTCAACCGCACCTTAAGCTCGAAAAGTAAGGTCGCCCCCGAGAAAAAGCAGAGATCTCTCGGGCGCGTTGAAGACCTGAAACTCGAACAACGTTATCAGGGCAAGGATGAGTTAGAGTCGATTGGCGACAGGATTCAGCAACGTGCCCTGGCACCACGGCCACGCACGGCACGCAAAGAGTTGGGGGCACTCCCTGAGCAATCGATTATCAGTCTCGATGACGTTGCCGAATCGATCGATCGCGACGAAATAAGAGCACCGATTACCACCTTCGAAAGTGAAATCGATCCGTTTGAAATCAGCCTGCTCGATAGTGGTCACTTTGTACTTTTTCGTAAGGTGTGGCGCAACGGCGACCGTTATATCCAGGGTGCATTGATCGAACAGCAACCGCTACTCAAGGGGCTGATTGAGCCGATCTATCGCGAGACGGCCCTTTCAAAAATGAGCGATCTTGCCGTCGCCTATCACGGCGATATCTTCACCCTGCTCTCCAGCAGCACTTCTAACAGCTATCTGTCGAGGGGAGCTGGATTGAGGGGCGGGCTCCTCTACCAGAGCCGTCTCTCGGCACCGCTGAGTGAAATGGAGCTGCTCTTCTCGATTACCCACCTCCCCCCCCGGACCGGCAGCCGATGTGGTCTTCTGGATCGGTGCGGTACTCAGCATTGTGCTCTGCGGCGGTTTTCTACTGCTCTATCGTCTCGGTGCGGGGCAGATCGAGCTGGCGCGCAAACAGCAGGACTTTGTCTCTGCCGTCAGTCACGAGCTAAAAACCCCACTTACCTCAATTCGCATGTATGGCGAGATGCTGCGTGAGGGGTGGACCAGTGAGGAGAAGAAGCGCAGCTATTACGACTACATCTACACCGAGAGCGAACGCCTCTCTCGGCTGATCGATAACGTACTGCAACTGGCGCGGATGCGGCGCAACGATCTGCGTATCAAGCTACAGGCCACCACCGTCAGCGAGCTGCTTGATACCATCCAATCCAAGTGTGCGACGCAAATCGAAGCGGCCGGTTTCGAACTTGAGATCGGCCATGATGGTGAGTGCAACGGTAGTGTGATCGATATCGATCGAGATGCCTTCACACAGATCATCATCAATCTGGTCGATAATGCGATTAAGTTCTCGGCCAGGGCCGATAAACGGAGAGTCGAGATCGACTGCAAAAGACTACGCCAACAGCGTATCCAGTTCAGCGTCAGAGACTTCGGGCCCGGTATCGCACCCAACCAGATGAAGAAGATCTTCCACCTCTTCTACCGCAGCGAGAGCGAACTGACCCGCGAGACAGTCGGCACTGGTATCGGTCTGGCACTGGTGGAGCAGCTCTGTCGTGAGATGGGGGGTGAGATTGATGTAATCAATCGTGAACCCGGTTCTGAGTTCACTCTCACCTTCCACACTTCAACCACCTCACAAGTTAAATAAGTGGACTACTTGCTCGAAAGTGACAGCAGTTACGGGCGCGTTCCAGGTAAAGTCGCTGTCGTCTAAATTCTGCTCTCAACACTTTTCCAGGTGAGAGATAGCACCATGAAAAAAACCATACTCATAACGGGCTCGACCGATGGCATCGGCTTAGAAGCCGCGAGAATGTTCGTCTCTCAGGGCCATCATGTTCTGCTGCACGGACGTAACCCGGTAAAACTGCAGGAAGTGGAAAGCGAGCTCTCTGGATTACCCGGTGGTGGAAGTGTAGAAAGTTACCTGGCGGATCTGTCGCGCATGGGTGATGTAGAGACCCTGGCAAAACATATAATTGAGCGATCCTCCCAACTCGATGTACTGATCAATAATGCTGGAATATTCCGTACGACTGAGCCCACTACTCAAGACGGACTTGATGTCCGTTTTGTGGTCAATACGATTGCTCCCTATCTGCTGACGAAACGACTGTTACCGTTGATGACATCTTCCAGTCGGGTGATCAATCTCTCCTCTGCAGCCCAGTCTCCAGTCAATTCAGAGGCACTGTATGGTCGAGTTAAATTCTCGGATGAGCTTGATGCCTATGCACAAAGCAAACTGGCACTCACCATGTGGTCTCGCAGCATGGCGCTTTCGCTTAAAGATGGGGGCCCGATCATCATCGCGGTTAACCCTGGCTCGATGCTCGCTACCAAGATGGTAAAAGAGGGCTTTGGGGTGGCGGGTAATGATATCGACATTGGTGCTGAAATTCTTTTTCGCGTAGCGCTAACCGACGAGTTCGAAACGGCTACCGGGCAATATTTCGACAACGATAGAGGCCAGTTTTCTTCACCCCATCCAGATGCACTAAATCCACTAACAACCGAAAGTGTTGTGCACGTTATCGAAGAGATTCTGGCTGAAATAACGCCATAAGATTACGAGTGCATAGCACTTAAGAACTACATGGCTGCAACAGATGGTGAGGTTGAGGAATCTACTTTTAGAACGAGATAATGAGACAGGTCCACTCTCATCATCACAATGTTTTCAATAACAGACTATTTAGATTTAGCCGACAGAACAGTTAGCACACAGTTTGGAGACCAGACTCACCTGTTGCGGGTAAGCATATCCTCGACACTCTGATAGGTCTCGACACCGATTGAGAGCGCCTTTGCATTGGCCTGGTAGCTGTTCTTCGCTTGAAGCAAGCCCGCCATCTCCTCGGCAAGATTGGTACCCGATGGCGCACCTGACGCAACCGGCGCGGTGCTCGGTGTTACGGCACCGACCTCAACACCACCACCCGCAGACTGAACCGACTCAACCCTCGATGGGGTAAACCCCTCAGTCGCGACATTGGCTATGTTGTTCGAACTATTACGCATACGCTCCTGCGCAACCTTCATACCGCTCAACGAGTTCGAAATACTGTCCATACCGCTCTCCAATACTCTTAGGTAGAGTATCGTCCACTTTTACCAATATAGAAGTGGTGACGGGGTGATCTGTGACCATGCTCACAGTTACACCCTCTAAAACGCCGAAATTGGACTGGCCGGACTGCGAAAACACCCCACAGGTGCTATGCAACTTCGGCGACTCTGTTAGACTCGTGCGCATGAATCGCACCCTCCTCACCGCCACGCTACTGCTAATCAGCGAGTCCGCATTGAGTGCGCCACCGCCTCAATATTGGCCACCACAGTGGCCCGGATACTGGCAGCCACAGCAATCCTTCTACCCCTCCCCAACAGCATCGGAACCCGCTGTTACTGATGGTGAGGGTGCTGAAATATCTCCTGCCGAATCAAGCAAAACCACCGAGGTGGCTCTACCCGACTCTGAAACCAACCACCAGCATGAGAAGGCACTACGAGCAATGCAGGAGGGAAACTACGCCGTAGCCTACTGCATCTGGGATCCAATGGCCGATGCGGGGGATGCCAAGGCACAGTTTAGTATCGGCTGGATGTTCCATAACGGCTACGGCCTGGCGATCGATAATCGTCAGACCCTTAAGTGGTGGACCCTTGCCGCTGAGCAGGAGTTTGCCAACGCCTCTTTTGCACTCGGCATGCTGCTAAGCCACGGCGACAATCAGGTTGAACAAGATCTACCTCTTGCCGTTGAACACTATCTCCAGGCAGCACATGCTGGACACGAAGATGCACAGTCGATGCTGGCCCACCTGATTCAGGATGAAGCTCGCAAGATGAAGCCGATCATTGCCGAATGGGGTACTAAAGAGTGGCTATTGCTAGGCAAGACTATCCGTATCAACGTCAAGCGTGCCAATGCGCGCACTCAGCCCACCCTCTCGAGTCGAGTGCTTACGGTGCTTGAAGAGGGAACAGAGTTGGTTCAGATCGGGAAGGAGCAGCGCTGGCGACAGGCTGCGCTACCTGAGAAGGGCGTTATCGTCTGGGTGCACGATTCGTTGATTGAGAAGCCTCAATCGAAAACGGGTAAATAACCGGTCAGCTGAACCAGACGAATCGGTCTTGGTTCGTTCTTCATCAAACGTCGAATGCGTTCAACATAGGCACGTGTCTCACGTGGTAGATACTGCTTGATCTGGTCCCACCCCTTCACGTCGCCTTTAACCCGCTTTAGTGCCTTCAATACTCGACCATAACCGGCGTTATAACTGGCGAAGGTGAGATAGAGCCGCTCCTGTTCGGGACGATCGCGCCACTTACGATAGATCTGACGGTCGTAGAAGATGCCCGCCGCAACGTTCCAGACTGGCGTCTCGAGTTCACCGAAGTGTGACTGGTCACGACGAATATCCTGATAGGTCGAAGGAATCAGCTGCATCAACCCTCGTGCACCCGAGCTGCTGGTTGCCTTGTAGTTAAGACCCGACTCAGCGATCGCCTGAGCCTTAAACCAGCGCCAATCGAAACTGGGACCAAAGTATCGTGCTGCATACTTTTTGAAGTACTCATCGTACTCGCTGCTCCAGACCGATGAGTCTACCGAGGGGTCGACACTTTTCGACGCCCACAGGGTGCTCGGAAGAATCATCAACAGTAGAAACAGAACACGCGTCACAACTCACACTCTCAAGAAACGAATGAGCATATTCTAATATTCTTATACCTATATTGCACGAACTATTTCCGACCAATCCAATCGGAGACTTTTGGTCTGTTTGAGAACTAAACCACAAGATATGGGAGAGGGCTTCACTCTGCCCCTCAGCTGACTATAGTTATTTAGACGCAGTTGAATCGGAAGGACGGTGACTATGCATGAGCTCTCCCTCTGCCGGGCCTTAGTTAGAGAGGTCGAAACGATCGCCAGTACTCATCAGGCGATTGCTGTCAGGTCGATTCTGATCCATCTGGGCCCCCTCTCCGGCGCTGAGGCTACGCGTCTTCGCAACGCCTATCCCGTTGCTGCTGCCGGGAGTATCGCTGAAGAGGCTGCTCTGGTGATCGAATCGACGCCGATCAGGGTTCACTGCCTGCACTGTGGCGAGGAGTCAGACACTCCCATCAATCAACTCACCTGTGGGCACTGCGGCAGGAATCACCCACTGCTCATCAGTGGTGATGAGATTGAACTGGTCAAACTGGAGTTTGACCTGCATATCCACTAAGGAGTCTCTGATTGATCCTGAACGGGATGATAGAAGATTCATCATTTTTAATGAAAGACGCAGATCGCAGTGAATAGCGGACTAGTCACAAGATTTGCGACGCAGCAACGGACGGTTTTGGTCTCATAGTGACCGAAACACGAATTGATCAGGGGTTCCCTAACTGCGATCAATCGCCAACCCAACCCCGCTGCCCCCAGCCATCTGTCGCTCGATGGAGAGGAATTGCCGTAACTGCTGCTGATAACGGGGCTGGGAGAGCATGTAGCCACTGTTGTGATCACCGCGCAGTTTGACAAACTGTTTGGGCTCCGTAGCCAGCTTGAAGAGATCGGCTCCGAGGCCAAAGGGAATGATCTCATCCTCAGGACTGTGCAACACCAACAGGGGTGCTCCCAATGAAGCGATACGTGCTGCACTGTCGAAGCGATAACGCAGGTAGACCAACTTGGTGAGAATCGGGAAATGGTAAGCCGCCAGCTCACGCATCGATGTGAAGGTCGATTCCAGAATCACCGCACGTGGATGCACCGCTGAGGCCAACTCGGTTGCAACCGCACCGCCCAGTGAACGTCCAAAGATAACCAGACGATCGGCTGTCACCCCCTTCTCACGCTGCAGGTAGTTCCAGGCCGATTTTGCATCAAGATAGAGCCCCTGCTCGCTCGGTTCTCCACGACTCTGGCCGTAGCCTCGATAATCGATGATCAGCACATTGAGGCCGAGACGATGGAAGATCGCGATTGAGTCGCGACGATGTGAGATGTTGCCACCGTTGCCGTGTAGAAAGAGCAGCGTCAGCTCAGCATCGCGTGCTGGCAGATACCATCCATGCAGATCGACACCATCCTCCGTCTTCAGTGCCACATCTTCGTAATCCATACGCCAGGCCGCTGGTGTATCGATCAACTCGCTGCTGGGAAAAAAGGTCATTGCCGGCTGCTGCAGGTAGAACCAGCCATTGAGTGCTGTCAAAGCCAACACAACTATCAGCGCACCCTGTAACAGCAGCTTCATGCCCTACCCCTTGAGACTCTTGGAGGCGATCTCAAAAACATCCTTGGAGAGCGATGGCTCCTCAAGGATGCGTGCCAGCTGTGACTTCATCGCCTCCTGACGCCCCTCATCATAGCGACGCCACTGTCCCAGTGGTGAGAGCATACGCGCCGCGATCTGCGGATTGAGCGAGTTGAGTCGAATCACCCAGTCGGCGAGGAAGCGATATCCTGATCCGTTAGCCTCATGGAACCGGACTGGATTTCGCATACAGAAGGTGCCAACCAACGAACGTACCCGGTTGGGATTGGTGAGATGGAAATCGTCATGGTTGGTCAGAGCACGCACCTGATCGAGCACACCCGGTATCGGTGAACTGGCCTGAACCGCAAACCACTTATCGAGTACCAGTGGATCCTCTTTCCATCTCTCATAGAAGGCTGAGAGCGCACTGTGCTGTTCCGGGCTACCGCTGTGTACCAGCGCTGTCAGTGCCGCCATCACATCGGTCATACTCTGGTCACGCTGGAATTGATTGAGTGCCATATTTCGCACCTCATCATTACCCAGCTCAACCAGATAACTCATACAGAGGTTACGCAGCCGACGTCGACCCATCGCTGCCGCGTCGGTTGAGTAGGGACCATCATCGGTCAGCTCATCGTAGCGTTTGATCAACGCCTCACGATGGGCAAAGGCGAGGCTGCGTCGCAGGTACTCTCGTACCACATGAATCGCCTGAGGATCGACTACCTCGACAAATTCCGCGACATAACCCTCGGCAGGCAGAGTCAGTGCCTCAGCCACCAGCGCAGGGTCGAGGGAGTGATCTGTCAGTGTCTTGCCAAAGGCGCTAGAGAGGGCATCATCAAGTGTCGGCTGCAGACCACTTTTCAATACCTGCAGCAGGCGCAGCATCACCTTCACCGAGAGCTGCTGCCCCGCATCCCAGCGGTTAAAGTCATCGCCGTCGTTACCCATCAGAAAGGCGAGTTCCTGATCACTCAGATCGAGCTTCAACTTCACCGGTGCCGAGAAGCCACGCAGCAGTGAAGGAACCGGCTCAGGGGGAATATTGATAAAGGTGAACTGCTGCTCTGACTCAGTCAGATCAAGCACCCGTTCAATACCACCCGCCTCCGCCTCACCCTTTAACTGTAGAGGTAACGGCTCACCATCGGTATCGAGCAGTGCCATTTTCAGCGGGACATGAAAGGGCTGTTTCTCCGACTGCCCGGCCGTTGGCGGGCAACTCTGTTTCACGTTCAGAGTGTAGTGCATCTGTTCAGCATCGTAGCTGCGTTCCACCACGATCTCGGGTGTCCCCGACTGGCTGTACCAGCGTTTAAACTGACTTAGGTCTGCACCGCTGGCATCCTCCATTGCCGCGATGAAATCCTCGGTGGTGACCGCCTCTCCGTCATGGCGTTCGAAATAGAGGTCACTCCCCTTACGGAAAGACGCATCACCCAGCAGGGTGTGGATCATGCGCACCACCTCAGCCCCTTTGTTGTAGACCGTCAGGGTGTAGAAGTTGTTGATCTCAACATAGGAGTCGGGGCGAACCGGATGGGACATCGGCCCCGCGTCCTCCTGGAACTGATGACCACGAAGAACACGCACATCATCAATGCGCTTAACCGCCCTCGCCGTCATATCGGCAGTGAACTGCTGGTCACGGAAGACGGTAAAACCCTCCTTGAGACTAAGCTGGAACCAGTCACGACAGGTGACCCGGTTACCCGACCAGTTGTGAAAATATTCGTGACCAATTACCGCCTCTACCCGGACAAAGTCGAGATCGGTGGCGCTCTCAGGCTGGGCCAGAACGAAACAGGAGTTGAAGACGTTGAGCCCTTTGTTCTCCATCGCTCCCATATTGAAGTCATCTACAGCTACGACCATGTAGATATCGAGATCGTATTCGCGCCCAAACATCTGCTCATCCCAGTGCATTGCCCGTTTGAGTGATGCAACGGCATGATCACACTTCGCCTCATTGCCGTGCTGGACATAGAAACGGATCGCCACCTCACGTCCAGATTGAGTCGTAAAACTATCTTCTACAGCGGCGAGATCACCGGCAACCAGTGCAAAGAGATAACTTGGTTTCGGAAAGGGATCGTGCCAGACCGCAAAATGGCGACCGTCATCGAGCTCGCCCTGCTCAAGCAGATTGCCGTTACTCAGCAGCACCGGATAACTCGCCTTATCGGCCACAATGCGAGTGGTATAGACCGTCAACACATCGGGGCGATCAGGGAAGTAGGTGATTTTACGAAAACCCTCCGCTTCACACTGGGTACAGAAGTTGCCGCTCGAAGTGTAGAGCCCCTCAAGGGCGGTATTGGCGGAGGGATTGATACGTGTAATCACCTCAAGAGTGAAGTTTGCTGGCGGCGAGTTGATCAGCAGTGCCTCATCTTCCAGGCTGTAATCAGCCTCTGTCAGCAGTTGATCATTCAGGGTGATTGAGATGAGCTGCAGATCAGCACCATCGAGACGCAGTGGTCGAACACCACCACTCTGGTCGTAGTCAGCGGAGATTGTCAGTGTCGAGGTGACTGTGGTCTCTTGTTCGGAGAGTTCAAACTGCAGTGAGAGCTGCTCAATACGATAGTCAGGGGCGGTGTAGTCTTTCAGATAGATTGTCTTGGGTGGGTGCTGCAGATCAGCCATTGGGCTCTCCAGGCTACTAAAACAGGTTAAATTTCCGACCATTTCAGCCATTGGGCTCTCCAGGCTACTAAAACAGGTTAAATTTCCGACCATTATAGTGCGAAACAGCTCTCCGATGTCGGCCAAGATGCGATGAACTGGGATGTTTGACCGCAATAATTATGTGGTCTATAGATATAGGCAGACCGGTAACCAGCCGGTCAGGCTTGGTGACCACCGCCTTGCGTGGTGGTCATCGAAGCCTTTTAAAAAACAGTCAGACACAAAAAAGCCCGCACATCGCTGTGCGGGCTTTTTCTATGCGATGAAGCTCAGCTTACTTAGCAGCCTGGCGCTTCTGCATCATAGCCACGTACTCGTCGTGTGCCTTCTTCTGTGCTTCCATAGCAGCCTTCTGCTGGTCCATCATCTGCTTCTGGAAATCAGCAGCAGCCTTCTGCTGTGCTTCGATAGCAGCCTTCTGGTCAGCGCCAGGAGCAACAGGTGCGCCGTAAGGAGCGTAGCCGTAAGGCGCGCCGTAAGGAGCGTAACCGTTGTAACCGTTGTAACCGTTGTTCCAGCCGTTGTTGCCATTGTAGCTGTTGTAACCGTTGCCTGAACCGTTACCACGTGCGTTACCGCTCATGCCGAAGTTGAAGCCACCGTCGAAGTCGCCGTTACCAGCGCCGTTACCAGCACCGTAACCACTACCGTTACCATTGTTGTAACCGTTACCGTTGTTAAAACCGTTACCCCACCAAGCCTGTGAAGCGGTAGAAACTGCGAGAAGTGCGGTAGCAATCAGAATCTTGTTGAATTTCATTGTGTATCTCCTTAACTAGTGTTTAGTCTTTAACAGTGTGTGTTTTTCAAAATTTCTTTTTACTCCGTTGACTCCCCGGTTACTTCGATTTATCGATGTCCCTGAGCGCCAATGTGAATTCAGATTATTAGTATTTTCTAATATTGTCAACAACTGCAGCGCTAAAATCCTGACTGTCACGCATTAATTTGTTTTTAGTCGTAATTACAGCAAGTTAGAAATACTTATTTTTGTGTGGCTATAGATAATTTTTTTCTAAATGGGTGAATTTTGCGATAATTTCGCGATAATTTGTGTGTTTCGAGGAACTTTTAGTTACTCGTGAGATGCGATTTTCAGCAAAAGCGTTACTCCGTAGACGGGGCGCTCTGGATCAACCTTATCGATTATTACCACTCCCTCTCCACCCCCCATAAGCACACTGCGAAATTGCTGTGTGTCCATGCTTTCAGGCAGATAACCAACAACGTTGCCCTCCCTATATAGATAGATGCGCTGGTAACCCTGCGGCATCGTCTGATCGAGCAGCGGATAGAGCCGTTCACCCACCTGGAAGTGTTGATCGAGAGGTGAATGATATCCCAGATGTTGAGCGATACCCTGCAGGTGCAGTACCGGTGGAGTATTGATCTTACCGACAGCCCAGCCACTGCTGCTCAATAGAACCAGGACCAGTACCACTCTATATATAGTGTTATGAATCGCTCTCATGACCTCTTCTCCAACATTGAATGTATGGGAAGAAGTATCAGGTAGGTAGTAGCTCATAGGATGAGCCACTGGATCACGAACTCATTGATAGAGTGCTGCGCTCTTTTGCAACTGCGCATAAAGACGATCACGCAGTTGTTGCGGTTCCAACACCTCGGCATCGGGGCCGTGACGCAGGATATCCATAATCAACTCACGATCATCTGAGTAGGGAACCTTTAACAGATAGCTACCATCATCATCGAACTCACCCTGTTGATCGGGATGCCACGACTCCTGTGAGACCCAGCGTGCACGTTGCGGGCTAAAACGAATCAGAGCGGTCTCTGTTTTGGTTCCACTGAAGATACCGTATCCCGATCCCAGCATCTGATCGAGCGTTGTATCAGCAACCCGCTTCGATCTTTTATCCACTACCCGCGCAGATAAGATCGCCTCAACACCGAAGCTTCGAACCGCCTTACGTAGATGACACCAGCCATCGAGATACCAGTTATCACGGTAGTAGATCAGCCGCTGCGGTGAGACCTCGCGCTCACTCTCTTCACCACTGCTGCGATTGAGGTGTGTCAGCAATAGCCGCTTCTCAGCCAACAACGCACGGCTGACACTTTCAAAGCAGTCCAGATTGAGATGACGTTTGGCCATCTGCAGAATGCGAATTCGATTGCGAATCTGATCTGCCGAATAGTCGCCCTCCTCCAGCAACCTCTCGAGACGCTGTTGCAGCGGTGCAATATGGGGCGTTAGCAGGCCCGGCTGAAGATTCTCCAGCAGCTGCTGCATGGTCAGCAACGCATAGAGTTCTGAGGCACTGAACCAGAGTCCAGGCAGGGAGAAGTCACCGGCCGCTTCATCGTTTGTTCTGTCGAGTCGGTAGCCATGCAGCTCCCTATCCCAACTGATCGGCGCATTAAAGCGATCGCGCAGCACTTCAAGATCACGCTTAAAGGTTGCTGGAGAGACTTCCAGCGTATCGAGAAACTGCTCTCGAGTGACCAGGCGTCGGTTCTCAAGCAGCTGAATAATCTTATAGAGTCGTTCGGTACGATCCACACTTAGACCTCAATATTGGTTCTGAAGCACCCTTATACCCACTGCTTCGTCTATTGAGCGACAGGTCTGATGGGCATATCTTCGCTACCCAGAGTGATGGCGAGCATATCAGTCCGCTACAGCCACACCAATCAGCTCCGATTCAAACTGGGCTTTGATGTCACAATTACTTACTCTTAACCAGAAGCCCACTCGACTATCGCTCAACTATTCAGGAACTGAGAAGCGCATGACGCTCTACCCCCTACCCGTGAAGGAGAGCACTACCCGTTGGCGAACCAGGCTACTCGAGCTTCTTCCCCTTCAGGCGGAGCAGCGTACTCGCTCTGAGATTCACTTCTACGACACCTTTGACTGGCGACTCTATCGCGCCAACCAGTCACTACAGTGGCTAGAGGGTGAAAATGATGCCCGACTCATACTCTGTGAACGACAGCGCGGTGCACCTCGCAGCTCAATCCCACAGTCGACCCCACCGCCACGCTTTGCCAACGAGCTAGAAGCGAGTGCTCTGCAACGCGAACTCACGAGCAGACAGGGTCTGCGTGCATTCCTGCCGCTGGTAACGGTCGAACGATACTGCCATCCATTCAAGCAGATCGATAAGGAGGGTAAGACACGCCTACGCGTGACACTTGAGGAGCAGCGCATCTGTCTCGGCAACACCTCAAAACGACTTACCCTGCAACTGGTCGTCACACCATTGCGTGGCTATGAGAGAGCCGCCAAGCAGTGCGTCAAGGTACTCGAGCAGCAGCTCAAGCTCACCGCTGGCGACAACCGAACCCTACAACTTGCCCTGGCTGCCGTTGGCACCGAACCTAACCACCAGAGCTCCCGGCTCAACTTCGAACTCGATCCCAGCATGCGCTCCGACACCGCCTATCGCACCGTGCTGCTTAACCTGCTAGAGACAATGATCCGCAACGAACCGGGAACCATCGAAAATCTGGACAGTGAATTTCTACACGATTTCCGCGTTGCGATTCGGCGTAGTCGTTCACTGCTTGGACAGGCGAAACATATTCTGCCACCACATAGTCTGGCGCGATTTAAACAGGAGTTCTCCTGGCTCGGTTCGATCACCAGTCCGACACGCGACCTCGATGTTTATCTGCTGATGTTCGACAGCTATCGGCAGCGTTTACCAAAACGGCTGCGCGCCGACCTGGAGCCGCTACACACCTTTTTACAGCGTCACCACCAGAGCGAGCAGTCAACGCTGGCCATTCATCTCAGTTCGGCACGCTATCGCAACTTCAAGCAGCAGTGGCTGCGCTTTCTTAACAGTGCCCCTGCCAAGCGACCCGTAGCAAAACAAGCGTTAAAACCGATATCGCTATCGGCCCATCAACACACCTGGAAAATCTACCAACGCGTGATGCGAGAAGGTGCGGCCATCACCCCCCAATCACCGGCAGATGATCTGCATGAACTGCGAAAATCGTGCAAGAAGCTACGCTATCTAATGGAGTTCTTTCAGTCGATCTATTCTGCCAAGGCGATCAAACATCAGATCAAGGAACTCAAACGGCTGCAGGATAATCTTGGAGATTTCCAGGATCTTGAGGTACAGATCCATACCCTGCAGCGCTTTGGTTTAGAAATGCCTGAAGAGTTACAGGTGGAGCAGCGCCATCTGGATGCGATCGACAGGCTGCTATCCATACTCGAGGGCGAGATGCACGCAGTACGTACACGCTTTGAACACTGTTTCAGACGCTTTGCAGATCAGAAAAACCAGCAGCGTTTTTCACAACTCTTCCACTCCGATGGGCCCGCAGCGCAATGAAGACCATCGCCTGTTATAACATCAAGGGCGGCGTGGGAAAGACGGCCACCGCTATCAACCTCTCCTACCTCTCCGCCCTTGAGGGACACTCAACGCTGGTTTGGGATCTCGATCCGCAGGGCGCGGCCAGTTTCTACTTCCGTATCAAGGCAAAGATAAAAGGTGGCACTACTGAACTCTTCAAACGCCGCAGCCGTCTGCAACGAGCGATCAAGGCGACCGACTACGAGGGGCTCGATCTGATCCCAGCCGACTTCTCCTATCGCAACCTCGACCTGCTACTGGAACAGAAGAAGCATTCGGGCCAGCAGCTAGGCAAACTGCTCAAGCCAATACATTCAGAGTACGACTATCTCTTTCTCGACTGTCCCCCCAGCATCTCGCTGGTCTCCGAGAACGTCTTTGAGATGGCCGATCTAATACTGGTGCCAACGATCCCGAGCACCCTTTCGTTGCGCACACTTTCTCAACTTCAGAAGTTCTGCAGCAACAACGGCTACAACAAGGGGAAAATCGTGCCCTTCTTTTCGATGGCCGACCTACGCAAAACCCTGCATCGAACCATTCTTGAGCACCCACCGAAACGGGGTGAGCCGATGCTCAATCGGCATATTCCCTACGCCAGCGAGATTGAGCAGATGGGTGTTAAACGTGCGGCTGTCGAAACCTATGCCCACAGCAGTAAAGCCGCAGCTGCATACCGAGCCCTCTGGAGTGAACTCAAGCAGCGCTATTTGTAGCCTCTAGCTGACGCGCTCGCACCAGTGAAAGGAGTGTCGCCGAACCTTGCCACCCTTGCGACGATTCAGAATTAGCCATCTTTAGTCTCGCCACTGTCGCTGTTGGCAGCAGTTTGCCATCTTCGCTATCGGGTTGAATGCCATCCAGCAGATGAATCAGCAGCTCTTCCAGGCCTGGATTGTGCCCGACCAGCATCACGCGTTGGGCATTTACGGAACTCTCCGATAACAGCTCTAGCAGTGTATTGAGATCAGCCAGATAGAGCCGACCGTCATTTACCACTACTGACGTTTTGAGTCCCATCGCCGCCGCACAGCGTCTGGCCGTGGCATCGGCACGAACCGCCGGTGAGGCGATAATGAGATCGGGAATCAGATCGTGATCACGCAACCACTGACCAATACGAGTCGCTCCGCGCCGTCCTCGCTTTTTCAGAGGGCGATTGAAATCTGAACTGGAAACTCGCCAGTCCGATTTACCGTGTCGTAGCAGTAGTAACTCTTCCAAAACGTTTCTCTACTCTCTATATCCGCTCTTTTCCTGCTGAGTGTAAACCGTCAGTCACAGAGTCGTTCAGCCGATCGATCAGATGGTGGTTATCCTTGAGAGGACTATTCACATCACGTGATACCGGATAGATCTGTAGTTCACCCACAAACGGTTGCAGGATCTGCTTCACCTGATCAGCACGCTGCTCTTCTGGATCGAGCCAGGCGGCAAAGGCGTCGGGCTGAAGGATCACCGGCATACGATCGTGGTAAGGCTTCATCTGCTCATTAGCCGTGGTTGTCAAAATCGTGCACGACTCCACCACGCCACTGCCATCTTTAGGCTCCCAGTGCGCCCAGAGTCCTGCAAATCCAATTGGGGTACGATCCGGCAGACCGATCCAGTAGGGCTGTTTTCCCTGTGCTGTCTGCTGCCACTCATAAAAGCCATCGGCCGGTATCAGGCAACGCTTGCGTCGAAACGCCGAGCGAAAAGCGGGTTTATCGGCCACGGTTTCAGCACGTGCATTAATCAGATGGTTGGCAATCTTCATCGAATCGGCCCAGGAGGGGATCAGCCCCCAGTGGGTAAAATCCGGGGAGTCGCTATTTTTGCGAAAGTTTGTTTTGGGCATCCAAGCCCAAGCAAACAGCAAAAACTTCACGCGACCGTTTATGCCTGCGGCGCCCCGGCGGTCAGCGCGAGCTCGCGCCCTACCCCTCTAACCTGACGAATGGTGGCAATCGACTGGCCGGGTGCAATATTAAACCGTTGTTCAAAACCGGCGGGCACCCTGTCGAGGTCGAAATAGTCACTCAGAAACTGCGCATCAGTAGATAGGGTAAAACGACCACACATTGGCACCAGCCTCCTGGTCATCTAATAAAATATTGCTACACAACAACACCGTCATAGGGCTTCCATCAGTTAAATAGCATTTAATTATCTGCTGAACTATTACTACAACCTACTGAATTGGAACCAATTAATCACTAGTCTATTGATAATTTAGCCGATATACTCAATTGAGTTATAGACTTAGTCTTATTATTATAATAATCAACAGGCATCCGATTTTATGTCCCTGCTTAAAAACGGAAACAAGCGCAATCCGCCTAGTCTGCGTACGAGATACATCGCTCTTACGCTGCTGCTCGGTCTGCTTGTCATCTCAATCGTGCTGTTTTTCTACAGCGATGCGGTGTCGACCAAACGTCAGGTTACCGATGAGCTGGTCGGCCTCAATGCAAAGCTAAATAAGCTTGATGGTGTGCGCAGCAATCTCAATGAGATCTACCGAAACATCGATCTCTTTCTGCTAGACCCTACACAGGGTAACCATGCGGAAGTCGTCCACCACCTAATCTCAGACTCCATTATCTACACCCGTCAACTCAACGAGGAGTTCCAGAGCGAACGAAGTGGCCTGGCAAGTACGGCTTCTGCACTGGGTGAACAGCACAGTGCACTGCGAATCAGCGTCGCAGATCTGATCGACTCGAGAATGGACGTCAACCGTCAGTATCCCGGTCTGGCGCTCTCTGCCAATGAGATGTCGTCACCACAGCAGGGCGTTAGCAACTCCTTTCTTATCTTGATTGCAGAGATTGAAAACGGTGATTTCGAGCCGAAATCTGTCGAGCTATACCCGATGCTGCTCAAGACCCGCTCACTCTGGCTGAGCCAGATCTCGCAGATGCGAATCTACCTCGCAAACCGCTTTGCCTCATTCTCCAATGAGATTCTGGTAACCCAGGCCGAATCACTCGATGACCTGCATCTGACATTTCTCAATAATGTCGACACCCTGGAAGCACTCTATGCCAATGAGGATAGCTTCGAGGGCCCCGATATTGTTGCCATGATTGCGAATGAATCTTCTGAGTGGATCAATATTTTCCAACAGGTCAGAAAAATATCCGAATCGGGAAAGTGGCGTAGCGACAGTCACATCATGAAGAGTAATCTGATCCCGTTGACCGATGATATCTCTGCCTCAATCCTATCGATTGAGAATCTGCTCCAAACTCAGGAGCAAAGCGTCGCAGAAAGATTGAGGAAAAACACCGAGACGCTGAGTACGCTGCTGTTTACCATCGTCTTGCTCTTTCTACTCTATATATCGGCCATCCTCTTCTCGCTCGAATGGATGGTCTTCAGACCCATCTCCAGTGTTGCGATGGCCCTCAGATCAAAGGCCTTCAATATCGAATCACCTGAACTGGTCGTTAGTAAGTCTCGTGAAATTGACTATCTCGTTGAGGCCTTTCATCAAATGGACGAGCAGGTCAATCAGCGTGAGAATGCACTGGAACATCAGGCACTTCACGACCATCTGACCGGCCTACCGAATCGTTTCATGCTCAACCAACGCCTCGAGTATCAACTACTCACCTCCGAGCGAAACCAGAAAACATTCACCCTCTTCCTGATGGACCTTGATCACTTTAAGGATGTAAATGACTCCCTCGGCCACGCCACGGGAGATATGTTGCTCATCGAGGTGGCTAACCGACTAGCCACACAGGTTCGCAAGACTGACACCGTCGCGCGACTCGGTGGTGATGAATTCGCCATTCTCCTTCCCGATACCGGCAGAGACGAATCTGAGCTGCTCGCGAAATCGATCTTTGAGTCTATTACGGCACCCTTCTCTATCGGTGAACAGACGATAAACGTTGGCGTGAGTATCGGTATTGTCAGCTATCCCGTTGATGGCAACGATGTCATGAGCCTGCTACAACACGCCGATATCGCAATGTATATAGCCAAGCGCAATCGCACCAGCTTCTCCCACTACGACGCCAGCGAAGATCACCACAGCCTGAACCGACTCGGTCTGATTAACGATCTTCGCAAAGCGCTGACAAACGATAGCCTGGAGCTCAATTTCCAGCCGCAGGTCGATGTCGATGGTACAACGATCACCGGTGCCGAAGCGCTGTTACGCTGGAACCATCCGCTACACGGATTTATCCAACCCGACAAAATCGTCGAATTGGCTGAATATGTCGGCATCATCCATCAGCTCTCGTTCTGGGTACTCGACAATGCCATTGCCCAGTGTAGCCAGTGGCATCAGCAAGGCATCTCGATATCAATCGCGGTGAATCTATCGGTACAGGATCTTGCCAACCCGTCACTTTGTGATCAGATCGGCCAGCTACTTGATCGCCATCAACTGCCCAGTGAGCAGCTCACTCTGGAGATCACCGAAAGCGGCATGATGGAGAATCCCGCCCGTTCAATTGAGGTACTAAAAGTACTAAGTAGCATGGGCATCAACCTCTCAATTGATGACTTTGGTACCGGCTTCTCGTCCCTCGCCTATCTCAAACAGCTACCCGTCAATGAGTTGAAAATCGACAAGTCATTCGTGCTCGATATGGACAGTGATGAGAGCGATGCGGTCATCGTCCAATCGACTATCAACCTCGGCCACAACCTCGGTCTTAGGGTCATTGCTGAGGGTGTTGAACACGCGGGGCTGCTCAAGATGGTCAGATCATTTGGCTGTGACCAGGCTCAAGGCTATCTCTTTGGTAAACCGCAGGACAGTGTGCAGTTCACCGATTGGCTGACTCGCAGTGCTCAGCATGAGGCCGTGTTGAGTCAAAAAGTAGGGACAAACAATCATTAACTCCCAGCAAGGCTCACACTACGTAAGCAATTACTTACAGATCAAGTAGAAATCCTTACCTTGCTGAGGGTAATCCATACAACTACTGTAAGCTATTACCAAACCACAGGGATGATAAGGCCATGAGCTGCCAGGACTGTCCATTAAAACGAGAAGATGTAATCACCATGCACAGCGAGAAACTGTGCGAAAGATGTAAATCCGGTTCACCCCACAACCTACTGCTCTACGTCGGCAATAGTCACGGAAGTTACGATCTATTGATGTCGGGCCACGACGACGACTGTTTTCAGAAGGTGATCAAGCGTCTTATTGAGGCGTGTCTCTCATTCAAACTCTTCGGTTTTAACGATGACAGTTACAACGTGGTGCGGCAGTGGCAATCGAATGGATCGGAAGAGTTTGCAGCTAGCGCCTAGCATTTCCCTAAGAAGTTAGAGAGATATATAACGGCAGAACTCTGACCATGCCCATCAGTGGGCCATCATCACACCATCAATTCACCCTTGTTCAGATAACTAAATAGCTCTGGATAGCGCGTAGCGATATTTGGATCCAACAGTGGATCTTCATCATCTGGCAGTGCTCCGGCAGCAATATCGAAGTCCTCATCCTTCAGCTCCTCCTGCAACAGAGGAAATGCCATCCGGTCTTCGAAATTCATATGATTTCGCTGATGAGAGATCAACTCCCTACCCGCTTCGATGAGCCGATCGATAGAGTCATTATCACCACCATCGGCACTATCAACAGCCTGAAGCATCTTACGCGTCAGATCGACCACAATCAGATGCTGTCCCAATAGCTCTTCCATCTCGTCATGTCCCCGGTCGGTACGAGCCAGTAGAACCTGATAGAGATGATCCTCAATGGGGTGGTGAATTTTGTCGGTGTACTCCCGGACGTAACTGACAATCTCACTCATCAGCTTTGCAGGCAGTGGTTTGGTGAATTTAAGCACCTCCAACTGCCCCTCAAGAATATCCATCAAACGATTAGAATTGAGGTGATCCCGATAGAGTCGCGCCAAAGTCTTATGCATTAAATATCATCCTTAAACCCATTTATCTTACCAACGACCTTAGACCATCTTTGCTGCGCAATACACCCCATTTATACAGGGAAAAAACAGAATGGATCTTTATCAATTCTTGGTGAAAGGTTCCAAATACCCCTCACTGATCAACACACTCTTAATTTCAGGCTCAGTAAGCAAGACAGCATTGGTCAGACCACCGAAGTTATGAATAAGCACCTGAGACCGGCAAAGAAGCAGATAATCGAGCATTACGCCTTCGAGCGCGCCCTTTCGATCTCTCTCAATGAAGTTTGGCATCAGCCACTTTCGCGGCCCTCGTCCTTCAACGACACCTCCTTCATCTCTCAGTACCTCGGCTGAAACTACATTGTGAAACTGCCCACGTATATCGTCGACAAAAGCCTGTTCATCGCTAGCCACAAAGATAACCACATCGGTATCAGAATCGATATTTGATATCTCATCCCTGATCACACGATGGAAGCGCTCGTAACTGGGGATCGTGCGGCGACTGTCGTGCCGTGCGTCTGTCCCTCTAAACTGAACGCCAATTACTCGCTTGCCTTTGAAATGATCGGCAACAAAGGCATCTCGCTTCTCCAGAAGCCCTCGGTTAACCTTTATATATCGCCCAATGACCTTGTTCGCCCGTTGACGATCACTATCGGTAGGGATCTGCTTGTGAGAAATATGATGCTCAGCAGAGGTTGAATTGAACAGAGGATAGTAGGAAGCACTCCAGAACAAGCCGCTATCAACGCGGTAGATAGATCCAAAAAGATCCCAAAACCTCATCTGTTTAACTCTACGGCCATAGTGCTTTTGCACACGGCGTAGTGATACCTCAACACTGCTGTCGAGACCATTCAAACTTTCGAAACACTCATCCCATGTATTTGTGCCAGTGAAGTAAGCCTGATGACCACTAAAATCAACAACCACATCACACTGCAACGACTGCTCCTCCTTGCACAACAGCGTATTGATGACCTGCAAGAACAGAGAAAAAAGTCCAACATCCCTCTCCTTGATAACAAGCAGTGGTCGCTCTCCCTGAGCCTCGACAAACTTTTCAAACTGACAATCTACGTTTTTCTGTGATTGACGAAGGGATAACTTCTTGTTATTCCGAGTTGGCCAATATCGCTTAAGCACAAACATATCCGGGGAGTCGCTATTTTTGCGGAAGCTTGTTTTGGGCATCCAAGCCCAAGCAAGCGGCAAATACTTAACGCGACCGTTTATGCCTACGGCGCCCCGAACGGCGTCGACTATCGCGGACTAACCGCCTTCGCTTCGCTATCCATGGCGGTCAGCGACGGTGCAACAAGTTGATTCATTCACTCTCCTACATTCCAATTGCTATCACCTCTTCACAACCAGATTATTGGACGCCTCAACATGGTCGGCAAAACCGGTACCCGCCTCCGTATAGATGTTGAATACCGCCGTCGCCCCAGCCCTTCGCAGCACGAGCTCCTCATCAGGGAATTTTGCAGTTGCCGCAACACGCCCCGAGAATGAGATATCACGCAGTTGGCACAGCGCATCGAGATTTGCCTCTAGATTGGGAAGCGCCAGCATAACCAGCTGAATGGAGTGGTCCTGTTCAATCTTCTCCCAGAAGTCGGCATCACTCGGATCGCCATGTAACACCTTGCGGTCCTCCTCCTGGTGACACCTCACCACATCGGCATCAAAGTCGATGCCGACCACGATGTCACCATGCAGTTCGCGCATCTTCTCATAGGCACCGCTACCAACTCGCCCCATGCCAAAGACCGCTATCGTCGCTCCAAGCGTATCGAGCAGCCGATCATCGGCCAGACGTTCATCTCGCTGGAAGCGCATCCAGAAACCACGCAAACGACTATAGATCTGATCGTCGCTGCTCGTGAGCGGTGCTGCGACGACAAAGGAGAGAGAGAGTGCGATAGCGATCACCACCAGCCATTCGCTATCGAGCCATCCGCTGGAAACACCAATAGCTGCCACGATCAGACCAAATTCGCTGTAGTTGCTCAGGTTCAACGTCGCCAGCAGTGAAGTACGCGCGCGCAGCTTGAAACGGGTCATCAGCCCATAAAAGAGCGCCGACTTTACAAACATGAACGGCACCAACAGCGTACCGATAATCAGCGCCTCCAGCGTCAGCTGCCCCGTCATGCCTATTGAGAGGAAAAAACCGACCAGAAAGAGATCCTTGAAACCGAGCATTGTCTTCGAGAGTTCGATCGACTTGGGATGGCTTGATATCAAAACGCCCATAATCAGCGCCCCCAGATCATCCTTCACCCCACCCAGTTCAAACAGCTCCGCACCACCGAGCGCCAGTACCAGCCCATAGAGAATCAGCAGCTCACCGTGGCCAGTCTTGTTGAGCAGATAATGAAACAGCGGGCGCAGCGGAATCAGTAGGAACAGCAGCAGTGCCCAGGGCGAGGGAATCTTGCCGGTCGAGGCGGCGAGGAAGATCACCGCTGCCAGGTCCTGCATAACCAGGATGCCGATAGCAATGCGGCCATGCAGTGAGCGCATCTCGCCCTTCTCTTCCAGCGCCTTGACCACAAAGACTGTGCTAGAGAAGCTCAGCGCAAATGCGACCATCAACGTGGTCTTGAAATCGAGACCGGCAAAAAGTGGTGCGCCCAATAGCACCAGAACAAAGATTGCAGCACCGAATAGCGCAATAACCAGCGAAATATGGATTAGCGTGACCGACCAGACCTGCGGTCTGATCAGCATCTTTAAATTCAGTTTCAGACCAAGCTCGCGGTAAAGAGCAGCAGCGTAATGCCGAGATCGGCCAGTTTCTGTAGCAGATCACCGCTCGCGAAACCCATGTAGTTAAGCGCGAAACCGGTCGCCAGAAAGCCGACCAGTGGTGGCAGGCCGATGCCTTTGGCCAGAAAACCAAGCAGAAATGCGAGCGTGATCCACTCAACATCGCCCAGTGCTATTGCTACCCACTCAAAGTCCATTGATCTACGCCCTATCCCATCCGAAAAGGAGTGTTCATTATGCCGGATAACAGGGGCCAACCACACACCCTTTAGGTGCAGTCATAGCCCCCCGTGAGAAGAAGCGGTAAGCTCCCTCCCAGCCAGATGAATTGGCCGACAGATAGAACAGAAGAGATAGAGATATGAGCTTTGCCTCGCTGGGCCTCTCCGAGCCGATCCTCGATGCCCTTGCCGACCAGGAGTACCAGTCACCCTCCCCCATCCAGTCCGAGGCGATTCCCGCCGTACTGGCGGCCTACCAATTCTGGAACGGCTCTCCAGCGGCGAACGTGCGCAGGCCAATCAGGCACGGGTACTGGTGCTTACTCCCACCCGCGAGCTGGCAGCACAGGTCGGTGAGAACATTAGTACCTACGGTCGTTATCTGGTGCTGCGCTCTACCGTCGTTTATGGCGGGGTGAAGATCAATCCGCAGATGATGGCCTTGCGAAGGGGTGTCGATCTGCTGGTAGCCACGCCGGGGCGTCTGCTCGATCTCTACAACCAGAATGCGGTGAAATTTAAACAGCTCGAGGTGCTGGTACTCGATGAGGCCGATCGCATGCTCGATCTTGGCTTTATCGACGACATTCGCAAAATTATCTCGCTGCTACCGAAACAGCGTCAGAACCTGATGTTCTCGGCCACCTTCTCCGATGAGGTTCGCACGCTGGCCAAAACCATCGTTAACAATCCGGTCGAGATATCCGTCACACCACGCAACACCACTGCCAAAACGGTCAAACAGTGGCTCTGCCCGGTCGACAAAAAACGTAAACCTGACCTGCTCACCCATCTGATCAAAACGGAACAGTGGGGACAGGTACTGGTCTTCACCAAGACCAAACAGGGTGCTGACCGCCTGACGCGGCACCTAAGCAATAAGGGAATCAAAACCGCTGCGATTCATGGCAACAAGAGTCAGGCGGTCCGCACCAATACGCTTGCCGACTTCAAGGCGGGAACAATCCAGATTCTGGTCGCCACCGATATCGCCGCCCGTGGCCTCGATATCGACCAGCTGCCGCAGGTGGTCAACTTCGACCTGCCCCATGTAGCGCAGGACTACATACATCGCATCGGTCGCACCGGGCGTGCCGGTCTTAGTGGTGAAGCGGTATCGCTGGTCAGTGCCGATGAGTTTGACGACCTCTCCAAGATCGAGAGCCTGATCAAACATGAGCTAAAACGGGAGTATGTGGGCGGCTATGAGCCGGTGCACGAGCTACCGCAGTCGCGTCTCGACCTGCGCCCAAAAAAACCGAAAAAGCCCAAGAAACCTAAAAAGCCGAAGATTGAGCACAAAGATGGACAGCGCGTAGGAAAACAGAAACAGGAAAAGGTAATTACGAGCAAAAAACCGATCAAACGTAGAAGACGCACGTAGACCACACCGGGGTCGGAGCCGCCTTTCAACTCCGCCCCATAGATGCAATCGAGAGGAATTAAGCGTTGACCCGGCGTACTCTGAACGAGCGCCCCTTCATCTTTCCCTCACCCAGCTTCTTCAATGCTGCCTTCACCGCCTTCTGCGAGACGGCGACATAGGCCCAGTTATCAAAGATCTGAATCTTACCGACCTGCTTGCCCTCGATACCCTGTTTGCCTGTCAGGGCACCGAGAATATCGCCGGGACGTAGCTTCTGCTTCTTGCCGCCGTCAATCTGCAGCGTCGCCATCTCTGGCGCCATCGGTTCGTTGCCCAACACACTCTGGGGCGGAAGCGTCTCACCGACAATGGTCCGGTCGATAAAGTGGCCTAGCATCTCCACCTTGTAGTGCTCTTTGTCGCTGAACAGCGAGAAGGCAACACCCTTACTGCCCGCACGTCCGGTACGACCGATACGGTGGATATGCACATCGGGATCGTTGGCGATGTGATAGTTGACCACGGCATCAAGCGCATCGATATCGAGACCACGCGCCGCCACATCGGTCGCCACCAGAATCGAGACACTCTTGCTGGCAAACTGCACCAGCGCCTGATCACGCTCACGCTGTTCCAGATCACCATGCAGTGCCAACACACTAAAACCGACCCGGTGCAGCTCATCCGCCACCGCCTGCGCCTCACGCTTGGTATTACAGAAGACCACACTCGATTCCGGTCTGTGCTGTAATAGCAGCAGCCGTAGTGCCTCCAGGCGCTGTTCATAATCAGCCACCTTGAAGAAGTGCTGACCGATAGTGGAGTCATCATGTGTTGCGGTCACCTGCACCATCATCGGCTTCACCATAATGCGCTTGGCAATCGACTCGATCTTTGGTGGAAAGGTGGCGCTAAATAGCAGCGTCTGACGCTTTTTAGGAGTCTCATCAACAATCGCATCAAGCGCTGTTTGGAAGCCCATCTCCAGCATCCGGTCCGCCTCATCAAGGACCAGCATATTCAGCTCATCCAGCTTCAACGTACCCTTACGAAGATGCTCCTCAACACGCCCCGGCGTACCGACAATGATATGCGCCCCATGCTCCAGAGAACCGATCTGTGGACCAAACGGAACCCCACCACAGAGCGTCAACACCTTAATATTGTGAATGGAGCGCGCCAGTCGACGAATCTCCTTCGCTACCTGGTCAGCCAGTTCACGCGTCGGACAAAGCACCAGCGACTGCACCCGAAAACGTTTCACCTCGAGCCGCTGCAACAGCCCCAGTCCAAACGCCGCCGTCTTACCCGACCCCGTCTTGCCCTGAGCAATCACATCCTTACCGGCCAGAATGCTCGGCAGACTCTGCTCCTGAATCGGCGTCATCGACTCATAACCAAGCGTGGATAGGTTCTTCAGCAGATCGGCATGCAGCTTAAGATTAGAGAAATCGGTATTGCTCAAGGGAGATATTCCTGTCTGGATGTAGCAGCAGACATGCTAACTACAGGGAGTTTGGAGGTCAGAGAAGTGCGCCACTATACCTCAGCGGGTAGCACAGCGACTACAGTGAGGCGTTATCAGGCTTGCTCAAACAGACTTAATTATATGGGTACCGCTTAGACCCCTTTAGCTTCAGCAACCACATCCTTACCGGCCAGATTGCTCGGCAGACTCCGCTCATGAATCGGCGTCATCGACTCATAACCAAGCGTGGATAGGTTCTTCAGCAGCACTATACCTCAGCGAGCAACACTCAGACTACAGAGCGGAATTCTCAGGGGGATGATAAAGTTGGAATAGCTGCCTTTATTAGCTAATAGCTCTAGGTAATAGAGCAGAAGTTGTATGAAAGGTTAGCTATAAAGTTTCATCTGACCCCACTTATTACGTTTTCTCATCAAGAGGTCTTCCAACTACATAGGACCATTTTCAGGAAATGGGAAAGTAGGCTTAGGGCAGTAGCAATACCTAAACTAAAGGATATAAGGGCACCGACTGCTAACTATCTGTCAATGTCGTCTGAAACTCTCCCGAGTAACGAAATATCTGTCCAAACAGTGGATGGGTAATTCTGAAATCCATGGAAAAACGGTTATTGTCGACAGGAACTTCAACGATGGTAGTTCGGCCCAGCACCAGCGACTCCGGTATTGGTAATAACCACGATCCCAATTTCACAACGAATCTGACACCACGATATTCGATATTTCCATTCTTCTCGCGCGCCTTCATCTGCAATCCGAGAAAGGGATTAACAAACTCGATCACTTGGTTACCACCCGCTGAGACCCAATAGCTATTGAAATTGACGACTTTGCCATTCGGGTATCGAATAGTCCGCCGCCAATACTGGCGTTCACCCTCAATGCTCTTTTCAACAACCGTCGGTATCTGCCGCCCCCCGCGATCAACCAAGGCTCCGAAGAGACGAAGCACGCTCAGATAGGGTTGCATGAATCGTGGATACTCAATATCCATTTGACCGGTTTCGGTTGTCGTGCCGTAACGATAGTGCGCCTGCAGTACAGGAGAGAGTCTCTTCCACTCATCACCAAGCGCTTGCTCCATTAGACTTTTCATACCCCTGCTCCAGGAATCTGCTTGAATACCATCAGCACTACAACCAACACCATCGAGGCAAAGGCAGGTACACCCAACCAGAACCACCAACGAGCCATTTTCCAATACTGTTCAGGCAGTGACGATCTACTACTGACGGCCTCTTCAGAAATTCTTTTCATCTTAATCTGCAGCCACACTACCGGTAGCCAGCAGGTACCTGCCAATACAAACAGAAACAGACTCGCGACGATCCACGGAGTCAACAACGGCAGTCCAAGCGGATATATCAACCATAGACCACTGATGGGCTGGAATATCACGGTAGGCATCGTGAATATCCAATCGGCCAGGACGACATGCCGATTGGTATTGGCGATGTGGATTACATTACCGCCACGGTCAGCCATCCATTTGTAAAAAGCACTGCCTAGACCTGTCCCAAACAAGAGAACCATACTGAGAATGTGCAACGACTTGAGCACTGCATAGGTCATGATGAACCTCCAATTGACTCGACATCGGAAAAGAAGAGATGAGACTCGACATTCAGAGGAGGACGGCCAATGAACTGCTCCAACTTCTCGCAATGGCGAGAATCGGTCCGGTATCCCCTCTGCAGCATGAGCAGATTCTCCGGCTGCAACATAGGATTGAAGTAGCGCCCCACATAGGCGGATACCATCGCCATCACAGCAGGGACATGGAGCACTCTTGCCCGAGATAGCCTCTGGGCATGTCGCATCATTTGCAGCCATTCGGTAAAAGTGAACGTTTCGGCACCAACGATATCTAGTGACATCCCTGTCTTAGTCGATGTAAGGGCCTGCAGTACCGTCGTTACAACATCACTGATATGAAGCGGCTGCAGCGTCTGCTCACCATCACCGATGACAGGTATCAGTGGCAGCGCAGCCAACCGCATGAACAGCTCAGCACTCTTGCCGCCCCGTCCATAGATCAACGACGGTCGCAGCACGAACCACTCCAGATCGAGACCACACAGATAGTCGTCGGCGGCACGTTTGCTCAGGTGAAATGCGGAAAAGGCTGTTTCGTCTGCACCCAACGCCGAGATCTGCACGACACGCCGAACTCCTGCTTGTGAACAGGCTTCGAATAGTGCTATCGGCGCATGTGTATGCAGGGCTGCAAAATTTTGGCTGCCACTCTCACCGATAATCCCTACGCTATTGATGACTGCATCTACACCTTCGAGATAGGGCAACCACTTTTCCGCTTCCAGCATCTGAGCGAAATCGACACCCTCCAGGCGTGATACCGGAATTACTCGATGCCCCTTGGCAGTGAGTACGGTGGCAATATTGCGGCCGACAAAACCGGAAGCACCGGTTAGAAGCACATTCATGATTCACCCTCAGTTCGTGAAGTAGTCACAACAAACTGTGGTATTCGTCTGCCGATCGAGAACAGACCAAGCAGCAATCCAAACAACACTGCGATCAATGCCACCCGTAAGGTCTCCAGTGGATCGCTGAAGTGAGTCACTACATCAACGGTCAATACGAGGAGCAGGGGAAAAATCATCAGAACCACTCTCGTGTAACCGAGCCAGAAAACAGCTGCCGGTTCATCCGCTGACCGCCATGGATAGCGAAGCGAAGGCGGTTAGTCCGCGATAGTCGACGCCGTCTGCATATTCGTAGTTGAGAGCGCGAGCGGACGACGAAGAA
>NZ_MPRL01000068.1:0-16668 GCF_002020875.1 Solemya pervernicosa gill symbiont
GAAAAATTTGAACGTACGAAACCGCATGTAAACGTGGGCACCATTGGTCACGTTGACCATGGTAAAACGACACTGACCGCGGCGATTACCAAGGTAATGGCAGAGGCGATGGGTGGTGAGGCCAAGGCGTTTGACGAGATCGATAACGCTCCTGAAGAGAAGGCACGTGGCATAACGATCGCCACCTCACACGTAGAGTACGAGTCAGACAACCGCCACTATGCGCACGTTGACTGCCCCGGCCATGCTGACTACGTCAAGAACATGATCACCGGTGCAGCGCAGATGGATGGCGCGATCCTGGTCTGCTCAGCTGCTGATGGCCCAATGCCTCAGACCCGTGAGCACATCCTGCTCTCGCGTCAGGTTGGCGTACCTTATATTGTTGTCTTCATGAACAAGGCCGACATGGTCGATGATGAAGAGCTGCTGGAGCTGGTAGAGATGGAGATCCGCGATCTTCTCTCAAGCTACGAATTCCCAGGCGACGACACCCCTATTATTACCGGTTCAGCGCTCAAGGCGCTTGAGGGTGATACCACAGAGATCGGCGCACCTTCAATCGTCAAGCTGGTTGAGGCGATGGACAGCTACTTCCCACAGCCTGAGCGTGCAGTAGATGGTGACTTCCTGATGCCGGTTGAGGATGTCTTCTCAATCTCCGGTCGTGGCACCGTAGTTACCGGCCGTATCGAGCGTGGCATCGTCAAGGTCGGTGAAGAGCTTGAGATTGTTGGTATCAAGGACACCGCCAAGACCACCTGTACCGGTGTTGAGATGTTCCGCAAGCTGCTTGACGAAGGTCAGGCGGGTGACAACGTCGGCGTACTGCTGCGTGGTACCAAGCGTGAAGAGGTTGAGCGTGGTCAGGTACTGGCCAAGCCCGGTTCAATTACCCCGCACACCAAATTTGAGGCTGAGGTCTACGTGCTGAGCAAGGATGAGGGTGGTCGACACACTCCATTCTTCAACGGATATCGTCCCCAGTTCTACTTCCGCACCACTGATGTAACGGGTGCTTGTGATCTTCCAGAAGGTATCGAAATGGTCATGCCGGGTGACAACGTCAAGATGACGGTCAGCCTGATTGCCCCGATTGCGATGGAAGATGGTCTGCGCTTCGCGATTCGTGAAGGTGGTCGTACCGTAGGTGCGGGTGTTGTAGCAGTAACATCAATAAATCGGCTTAAGTCGCAAGAGCGTGAGGTGTTTATCGCCTCGCGCTCTTGCAGTTTTACTAAGTCGAAGGTAGTAAATCTAGGCCAGTAGCTCAATTGGCAGAGCAGCGGTCTCCAAAACCGCAGGTTGGGGGTTCGATTCCCTCCTGGCCTGCCATACATAATCTGCAGTTTCGATGGTTGAGATTGTAGGTAAGAAATTGTCAGGAAGTATTCAAACAGATGAATGCGAAAGTAGAAGTGGAGGGCTCCAGGCTCGATACATTGAAGCTGCTGGCCGCACTAGGTGTGCTGGTTGGTGGTGTCGTGGCGTTCTACTACTTTGCCGATGTCGCGCAGACTTGGATGCGCGTCCTCGCGCTTCTTGCGTTGATTGCAGTGTCGGCGATGATTGCGCTGCAGACGGATGTTGGGCGTAACACGTGGGTATTTCTCAGTGATGCGCGCATGGAAGTTCGCAAAGTCGTCTGGCCGAGCTGGAATGAGACGGTGCAGACTACGCTGGTTGTTCTCGGTGTCGTCATTCTAGTCGGTATTCTGCTCTGGCTTCTCGATATGTTGTTGTTGTCAGGTGTTACATCACTGACAAGCCAAGGGGGTTAATACATGGCTATGCGTTGGTATGTGGTGCAGGCCTATTCTGGCTTCGAACATCATGTAAAGCGTTCCCTCGAGGAGCGTGTTGGTCGTAGTGGCCTGCAGGAACAGTTTGGCGAAATTCTCGTGCCCACCGAAGAGGTGGTTGAAATGCGTGAGGGTCAGCAGCGTAAGAGTGAGCGCAAGTTTTTTCCTGGGTACGTTCTGGTTCAGATGGATATGGACGATGAGACCTGGCACATGGTTAAAGATGTGCCAAAGGTGCTTGGTTTTATCGGCGGTACCAGTGACAAGCCCGCACCGATAACTGATCGAGAGGCTGATGCCATTCTGCAGCGAGTGCAGGAGGGTATAGAAAAGCCGCGTCCGAAGGTTCTGTTCGAGGCGGGCGAAGTGGTGCGTATTACCGATGGTCCATTCAACGACTTCAATGGTGTTGTAGAAGAGGTCGACTACGAGAAGAGTCGCCTGCGCGTTGCAGTATCCATCTTTGGTCGCTCTACACCGGTTGATCTGGAGTTTGGTCAGGTCGAGAAGGGCTAGTAGAAAAAGATTTTGTAATGCCGCTGTCAGGCGGTAAACCGGGGAGCCGCGAGGCGTTTGCACCCACAGGAGTAAAGAATGGCTAAGAAAGTAGAGGCTTATATTAAGCTGCAGGTGCCTGCTGGTCAGGCAAATCCAAGTCCACCCGTTGGTCCTGCTCTGGGTCAGCACGGTCTGAATATTATGGACTTCTGTAAGGCGTTTAATGCGCAGACACAGAGTCTTGAGCAGGGTCTTCCTGTTCCAGTTGTTATTACCGTATATAACGATCGCAGCTTCACTTTTATCCTCAAAACCCCGCCTGCTGCAGTTCTGTTGAAGAAGGCAGCTGGTGTACCTAAGGGTTCTGGTACTCCTAATACCAATAAGGTCGGCAAGGTTAACCGTGCGCAGCTCGAAGAGATCGCGACCACCAAGATGCCAGATCTGACGGCAGCCGATATGGATGCCGCAGTACGCACCATCGCGGGTACCGCTCGCAGCATGGGTCTTGAAACCGAGGGGGTTGAATAATCATGGCTATGATTTCTAAGCGCCAGAAGGCAATCGACGAGAAGGTTGAGGCAGGAAAGGTCTATCCGCTCGACGATGCACTTGCTGCCCTGAAAGAGCTCTCAACAGTTAAGTTTAAAGAGTCGGTAGACATCTCTATCAATCTCGGTATCGATCCTCGTAAGTCTGACCAGGTTGTACGTGGTTCTACCGTGCTGCCAAATGGTACGGGTAAGAGTGTCCGTGTTGCAGTGTTCGCACAGGGTGCCAATGCAGATGCGGCCAAAGAGGCCGGTGCTGATATCGTCGGTTTTGAAGATCTCGCCGAGTCAATCAAGGGTGGCAACATGGATTTTGATGTTGTTATCGCTTCACCTGATGCAATGCGAGTGGTTGGGCAGCTCGGTACCATTCTTGGTCCGCGTGGCCTGATGCCTAATCCGAAGGTAGGCACCGTGAGCCCAGATGTGGCTGGTGCGGTTCGCAATGCCAAGGCGGGTCAGGTTCGTTTCCGTGCAGATAAAGGTGGCATCGTTCACTGCACCATCGGCAAGATCGATTTTGAGGTCTCTGCACTGCGCGAGAATCTGGTGGCGCTGCTTAACGATGTTGTAAAGCTGAAGCCTTCATCGGCTAAAGGTCATTACCTGAAGAAGATCACGGTCTCCAGCACCATGGGGCCAGGTATCTCTGTCGATCAGCCCAGCATCGGATTGTAATTAATTAAATAGCCAGCCTGATGGGACAACCCTCAGGCGGGTTTGACGTACTTTGGGTCGTCGTGCTTCATTGCGACGGTCGTCAAAGACCGTAGGTGCCGAGCAAGTAGTTGATGTGAGGCTTAATGGGTTTCCAGCCTGCGTAGACGGTGTTCCCAACTAGGATTTCCCTGGTTTTCGGTCACCGTGGGGTGGGGTCAGTAGTATCGGCTCCTTAAGGCCAAGCGTGGTGTGCAGTGATGGCGCCACAAGCAGGAGGTATATCCAGTGGCATTAGGACTGGAAGACAAGAAAGCAGTAGTTGCCGAAGTATCGGCGGTTGCAGCCGACGCACATTCTGCTGTCGCGGCCGAGTACCGTGGTTTAACGGTAGGTGAGATGACCGAGTTGCGTGCAGCTGCACGCAATGGCGGTGTCTACCTGCGCGTAGTCAAGAACACTTTGGCTCGCCGTGCTGTTAACGGTACCGACTTTGAATGCATGCAGGATGGTATGACTGGCCCGCTGCTTCTGGCATTTTCTCAGGAAGATCCAGGTGCTGCGGCGCGTGTAATTAAGGACTTTGCCAAGGATCACGACAAGCTCGTGGTCAAGATGGTTTCAATCGGTGGGCAGATGCTCCCCGCTTCGGAGCTGGCACGTCTGGCAAGTATGCCAACACGCGATCAGGCTATCAGCATGTTGATGGCAGTAATGCGTGCTCCGTTTGACAAGTTTGCTCGTACCCTCAATGAGGTGCCTGGCAAGATGGTTCGTACGGTCGCCGCAGTTCGCGATGCGAAGGATGCTGCCTGATTCAGGCGGCTGCTTAAAGTGTATTTTCCTGTGCCTTGCGGCACAGGGTGACTGAAAATCAGGAGTTAAGAAAATGGCAGTATCTAAAGACGATATTCTGGAAGCGATTTCCAACATGACCGTAATGGAGGTCGTTGATCTGATCTCCGCTATGGAAGAGAAGTTCGGCGTAACCGCAGCGGCAGCAGTTGCTGCAGCACCTGCTGGTGGCGGCGACGCTGGTGGCGCTGCTGAAGAGCAGACCGAGTTTGACGTTGTTATGACCAGCTTCGGTTCTAACAAGGTATCGGTCATCAAGGCTGTTCGTGGTATCACCGGTCTTGGCCTCAAGGAGGCTAAGGAGCTGGTTGAAGGCGCTCCTTCTCCAATCAAGGAAGGCGTTGACAAGGCTGAGGCCGACGAAGTTAAGGGCCAGCTCGAAGAGGCTGGTGCTAGCGTAGAAATCAAGTAATCGATATTCGATACTTGCAGCTTTACGCTTAGCAGATTCGGGTATTGGCTGGCGGCTTTGTGTCGCCGGCCTTTTTCCTGTTGTTTGCAAATAATCTGCAGTGGAAGCGGGTTAGTTAGGGGTAAGAGACTACCCAATCTTTAAAGAATATCGCTCTCTGGCTGAACCGAACGAGGTTGGCGGGAGATGCAATACAGAGTGTGACGAATCGAGGAAACACCATGGCCTACAGCTTTACCGAGAAAAAACGCATTCGCAAGGATTTCGGCAAGCGCCCCAGTATTCTGGAAGTGCCCTATCTGCTCGCAACCCAGCTGGATTCTTATCGAAAGTTTCTGCAGGCCGGTGAAGAGGTCCAGGGGCGAACAGAGGCGGGGCTGCATGCAGCCTTTACTTCGGTATTCCCGATTGTCAGCTACTCGGGTAATGCTCACCTCGAGTATGTGAGCTATCGTCTTGGTGAACCCGTATTCGACGTGAAAGAGTGTCAGCAGCGAGGTATGACCTTTGCTGCTCCTCTGCGTGTTCGTGTGCGTCTGGTTATCTACGACAAGGATGCACCAGCTGGTTCGAAGACCATCAAGGATATCAAGGAGCAAGAGGTCTACATGGGTGAGCTACCTCTGATGACCGACAACGGTACCTTTGTTATTAACGGCACTGAGCGAGTTATCGTCTCTCAGCTGCACCGTTCTCCTGGCGTTTTCTTCGATCACGACAAAGGTAAGACTCACTCATCAGGTAAGCTGCTCTTCTCGGCTCGAGTTATCCCTTACCGTGGTTCATGGCTCGACTTTGAATTCGATCCCAAGGATCTACTGTTTGTCCGTATTGACCGTCGTCGCAAGCTGCCAGTAACGATTCTGCTGCGCGCACTTGGGTTTACCAATCCAGAAATTCTCGACATGTTCTTCGAGACAAATGCCTTCCATATTGATGGCGAAAGCGTAAACCTTGATCTGGTTCCAGAGCGTCTGCGTGGTGAGACTGCAACCTTTGATATCAAGGTGAAGGGTAAGGTGCTGGTTGAAGCTGGTCGCCGTATTACCGCACGTCATATCCGTGAGATGGATAAAGCGGGTGTCACCTCGCTGGAGGTTCCTGCTGAGTACCTTCTTGGTAAAGCGATTTCGCATGATGTTGTTGACCAGGAGACTGGTGAGCTGATCTGTAAGGCCAATGATGAGATCACCGAGGAGCTGTTTGGTAGTCTGGTGCAGGCGGGTGTCGGCGACATCCAGACCCTCTACACCAACGATCTCGACCACGGCCCCTACATCTCCTCTACCCTGCGTACCGACGCGACTCAGTCTGAGCTTGAGGCCCAGGTTGAGATCTACCGCATGATGCGTCCTGGTGAGCCACCGACCAAGGAGGCTGCGCAGACCCTGTTTAATAACCTCTTCTTTAATGCAGAGCGTTACGACCTCTCAGGTGTCGGTCGGATGAAGTTCAATCGTCGTCTCAGACGTGACGAAGATACCGGCTCTGGTGAGCTATCTAAAGAGGACATCATTGAGGTCATCAAGGAGTTGATCGACATCCGTAACGGTAATGGCACCGTCGATGATATCGACCATCTCGGTAACCGTCGTATTCGTTCTGTAGGTGAGATGGCGGAGAACGTCTTCCGCGTCGGTCTGGTGCGTGTCGAACGTGCGGTTAAGGAGCGTCTCAGTCTGGCAGAGACCGAAGGTCTGATGCCGCAGGAGCTGATCAACGCCAAGCCTGTTGCTGCAGCAATTAAGGAGTTCTTCGGATCCAGTCAGCTGTCTCAGTTTATGGATCAGAATAACCCACTCTCTGAGGTGACCCACAAACGTCGTGTTTCGGCGCTCGGTCCGGGCGGTCTGACCCGTGAACGTGCCGGCTTTGAGGTGCGCGATGTGCATCCGACTCACTACGGCCGTGTCTGCCCAATCGAGACCCCTGAAGGTCCAAACATCGGCCTGATTAACACCCTCGCGGTCTATGCACGTACTAACAGCTACGGTTTCCTCGAGACCCCTTACCGTAAGGTTGATGATGGCAAGGTGACCGATCAGGTCGACTACCTTTCTGCTATCGAAGAGGGGCAGTTCATTATCGCTCAGGCAAATGCCACGCTTGATGATAATGGTGCGTTGAGTGATGAGCTGGTCTCGGCGCGTCATTTGAATGAGTTCACCATGACCACCCCAGATCAGGTCCAGTATATGGACGTCTCGCCAAAGCAGATCGTATCTGTTGCTGCGGCACTGATTCCGTTCCTTGAGCACGATGATGCTAACCGCGCGCTGATGGGATCGAACATGCAGCGCCAGGCGGTGCCAACTCTGCGTGCCGACAAGCCGCTTGTTGGTACCGGTGTTGAGCGTACCGTTGCGACCGACTCTGGTGTAACCGAGGTAGCGCTACGTGGCGGTGTGATTGAGTCGATTGATGCTTCACGAATCGTGGTGCGCGCCAGCGATGAAGAGACCGTTGCCGGTGAGTCGGGTGTCGATATCTACAACCTGACCAAATACACCCGTTCAAATCAGAACACCTGCATCAATCAGCGTCCACTGGTTAAACCGGGCGACAAGATTCTGCGCGGTGACGTATTGGCCGATGGCCCCTCAACCGATCTCGGTGAGCTAGCGCTGGGTCAGAACATGCTGGTCGCGTTCATGCCGTGGAACGGTTACAACTTTGAGGATTCGATCCTCATCTCTGAACGTGTTGTTCAGGAAGACCGCTTTACTACTATCCATATCGAAGAGCTGACCTGTGTGGCTCGTGATACCAAGCTTGGTTCTGAAGAGATCTCGGCTGATATCCCGAATGTTGGTGAGGGCGCACTCTCCAAGCTGGATGAGTCGGGCATCGTCTACATCGGTGCTGAGGTTAAGCCGGGCGACATCCTGGTCGGTAAGGTTACACCCAAGGGCGAGACGCAGCTGACTCCGGAAGAGAAGCTGTTGCGTGCGATCTTCGGTGAGAAGGCGTCTGATGTTAAGGACACCTCACTGCGCGTTCCATCTGGTATGGACGGTACCGTTATCGATGTGCAGGTCTTCACCCGTGATGGTGTGGAGAAGGATTCACGTGCGCTCTCCATTGAAGAGACTGAACTCGAGGGATTCAAGAAGGATCTCAACGACCAGTTCCGCATTATGGAGGGCGATGCCTACCAGCGTGTAGAGAAGATCCTGCTTGGCAAACTCTCTGATGGTGGCCCGAACAAGCTCAAGGCGGGCGATAAGGTCACCAAGAGCTATCTTGCTGATCTGCCTAAGGAGAAGTGGTTCGAGATCAAGCTGCGCAACGAAGAGAGTGGTGAGCAGCTAGACGCGATCGCTGATCAGCTCAAGTCGCTGCGTAAGGATTTCGACGCCAAGCTCAACGAGAAACGCTCCAAGATCACTGCGGGTGATGACCTCGCACCAGGCGTACTGAAGATGGTTAAGGTCTACCTTGCCGTTAAGCGTCGCATCCAGCCGGGTGACAAGATGGCGGGTCGTCACGGTAATAAGGGTGTTATCTCAACCATCGTTCCGGTTGAGGATATGCCTTACCTCGAAGATGGCACCACCGCTGATGTTGCACTCAACCCGCTGGGCGTTCCTTCGCGTATGAACGTCGGTCAGATTCTTGAGACCCACCTCGGCTGGGCGGCCAAGGGTGTCGGTAAGCGCATTGGACAGATGCTCGATACCCAGCGAGAAATCGCTGAGATGCGTGAGTTCCTCGATAAGGTCTATAACACCAGTGGTAAGCAGGAAGATCTCGATAGCTTTAGCGACGAGGAGATCGTTGAGCTGGCCGGTAATCTGCGTAAGGGTGTGCCGATGGCAACACCTGTATTCGATGGCGCGGCTGAGGTCGAGATCAAGCGCATGCTGGAGCTGGCGGGACTACCCGAGAGCGGTCAGCACACCCTCTACGATGGTCGTACCGGTGACGCCTTTGATCGTCCGGTCACGGTTGGTTACATGTATATGCTCAAGCTGAACCATCTGGTCGACGACAAGATGCATGCGCGTTCTACCGGTCCATACAGCCTGGTTACCCAGCAGCCGCTCGGTGGTAAGGCGCAGTTTGGTGGTCAGCGCTTCGGTGAGATGGAGGTCTGGGCGCTGGAGGCTTACGGCGCAGCCTACACCCTGCAGGAGATGCTCACCGTCAAGTCCGATGATGTTAACGGTCGTACTCGTATGTACAAAAATATCGTTGATGGTGACCACAGAATGGAGGCGGGCATGCCCGAATCCTTCAATGTACTGGTTAAGGAAATTCGCTCCCTCGGTATCAATATGGAGCTGGAGCAGGACTAGTCGGCTGCGGTTATCGCATCTAGAGAAATATGTTGTACCCGGGCTGCATCGTAGCCCGGAAGCGCGACAGGAGAGAGTAGCGTGAAAGATCTACTGAAATTCGTAAAGCAGCAGGGCCAGGTTGAAGACTTCGATGCCATCCGTATTGGACTCGCATCACCCGATATGATCCGTTCGTGGTCATTCGGTGAGGTGAAGAAGCCGGAGACGATTAACTACCGTACCTTTAAGCCGGAGCGTGATGGTCTGTTCTGTGCCAAGATCTTTGGCCCGGTCAAGGACTATGAGTGCCTGTGCGGTAAGTACAAGCGCCTCAAGCATCGCGGTGTTGTCTGTGAGAAGTGTGGCGTTGAAGTGACACTGGCCAAGGTCCGCCGTGAGCGCATGGGTCATATCGATCTGGCTAGTCCTGTCGCCCACATCTGGTACCTCAAGTCACTGCCCTCGCGTATCGGTTTGCTACTCGATATGACCCTGCGTGACATTGAGCGCGTCCTCTACTTCGAATCTTTCGTCGTAGTTGATCCCGGTCTTACTACCCTTGAGCGTGGACAGCTGCTTAGCGACGAGGCTTACCTCGAAGCGCTTGAAGAGAACGGTGATGAGTTTATTGCGCTGATGGGTGCTGAGGCGGTGTTGGGCCTGCTGCGCGGTATTGATATGAAGAGCGAAGCTGCCCAGCTACGCGAGGATATTCTTGCCACCGGTTCTGAGACAAAACTTAAACGTCTGACCAAGCGTCTGAAACTGGTTGAGTCGTTCATCGAGTCAGGAAACAATCCCGAGTGGATGATTCTGACGGTGCTGCCAGTCCTGCCGCCTGAACTGCGTCCACTGGTGCCGCTCGATGGTGGCCGCTTTGCTACCTCAGATCTAAACGATCTCTACCGTCGAGTGATCAATCGTAACAACCGTCTACGTCGTCTGCTTGAGCTCAATGCGCCCGATATCATCGTGCGCAATGAGAAGCGCATGCTGCAGGAATCGGTTGATGCGCTGCTTGATAACGGCCGCCGCGGTCGTGCCATCACCGGTAGTAACAAGCGTCCACTGAAATCACTGGCCGACATGATCAAGGGTAAGCAGGGTCGTTTCCGTCAGAACCTGCTCGGTAAGCGTGTCGACTACTCTGGACGTTCCGTTATCGTGGTTGGCCCGACACTGAAGCTGCATCAGTGTGGTCTGCCTAAGAAGATGGCGCTTGAGCTATTCAAGCCCTTTATCTTCAGCAAGCTGCAGCTGCGTGGTCTGGCGACCACCATCAAGGCAGCAAAGAAGCTGGTTGAGCGTGAGGGTGGTGAGGTCTGGGATATCCTCGAAGAGGTTATCCGTGAGCATCCTGTCATGCTTAACCGCGCACCCACCCTTCACCGTCTCGGTATCCAGGCCTTTGAGCCTGTCCTGATCGAGGGTAAGGCGATCCAGCTGCATCCGCTGGTCTGTGCGGCATTTAACGCCGACTTCGATGGTGACCAGATGGCGGTCCACGTACCGCTCTCAATCGAGGCTCAGCTCGAAGCGCGTACCTTGATGATGTCAACCAACAACATCCTCAGCCCCGCCAACGGCGAGCCAATTATCGTTCCTTCACAGGACGTGGTTCTCGGGCTCTACTTCATGACGCGTGAGAAAATTAACGCTAAGGGTGAAGGCATGGTGTTCCGTGACGTGGCTGAGGTGCATCGCGCCTATGAGTCGGGTCAGGTACATCTGCAGGCACGTGTTAAAGCGCGTGTTATCGAAAGCGTTGCAAATGATGATGGTGATCTGGAGGAGAAGGTTCGCCTGGCCGAGACGACTGTTGGTCGAGCACTGCTCTCCGAGATCCTACCTGCAGGCATGTCATACGATCTGGTCAACCGTGTATTGAGCAAGAAAGCGATCTCTCAGCTGATCAATGTCTGCTATCGCCAGGTTGGTCTGAAAGAGACGGTTATTTTTGCAGATCAGTTGATGTATACCGGTTTCCGTTTTGCAACCCGTTCTGGTTCATCGGTTGGTGTTAACGATCTGGTTATCCCAACTGAGAAGGCAGAGATCCTCTCCTCAGCCGAGGCTGAGATCAAGGAGATCGAGCAGCAGTACGCTTCGGGTCTGGTTACCAACGGCGAGCGCTATAACAAGGTGGTCGATATCTGGTCACATACCAATGAGCAGGTCGCCAAGGCGATGATGGATATGCTCGGTAGTGAAGATGTTGAAGATTCACAGGGCAACATGGTCAAGCAGGATTCGTTTAACTCTGTTTACATGATGGCTGATTCCGGCGCTCGTGGTAGTGCGGCGCAGATTCGTCAGCTGGCTGGTATGCGTGGCCTGATGGCGAAGCCGGATGGTTCGATCATCGAGACGCCAATTACTGCGAACTTCCGTGAGGGCCTGAACGTCCTGCAGTACTTCATCTCGACTCACGGTGCTCGTAAGGGTCTGGCCGATACCGCGCTGAAGACCGCTAACTCCGGTTACCTGACCCGTCGTCTGGTAGATGTTGCGCAGGACATGGTGGTCACCGAAGAGGATTGCGGTACTACGCGAGGCCTGAGCATGACGCCGTTGATCGAGGGTGGTGACGTTGTTGAGCCACTGCACGAACGTGTGCTCGGTCGTGTTGTTGCTGAGGATGTGACAGCACCGGGTAGTGATGAGGTTGTTGCCCCTGCGGGTACCCTGCTCGATGAGGCGTGGGTAGAGAAGCTCGAGGCGATGAGTGTCGACCATATGCTGGTCCGTTCATCGATTACCTGTGAGAGTCGCTACGGCGTCTGTGCCTCCTGCTATGGCCGCGACCTCGCTCGAGGTCATATGGTTAATATGGGTGAGTCGGTCGGTGTTATTGCGGCTCAGTCGATCGGTGAGCCGGGTACCCAGCTGACCATGCGTACCTTCCACATCGGTGGTGCGGCGAGTCGTTCAGCTGCAGTTAATAATATTCAGGTCAAGGCGAAGGGTAAGGTTCGTCTTCACAACATCAAGGTGGTCAAGCACGAATCTGGTCACTATGTGGCGGTATCTCGTTCGGGTGAGCTGACTGTGATCGATGATCATGGTCGTGAGCGTGAGCGTTATAAGGTGCCTTACGGTGCCAACCTGACCGTCGGCGATGATGATGAAATCGAGTCAGGACAGATCGTTGCAAGCTGGGATCCTCATACTCACCCGGTTGTGACCGAGGTAGCTGGTTTTGTACAGTTCCACGAGTTTGCCGATGGTGTCACGGTTGAGAGTAAGGTCGATGATGTAACCGGTCTCTCAAGCCTGGTGATTACCGATCCTAAGCAGCGTGGCACAGCGGGTAAAGAGATGCGCCCAATGGTCAAGCTGGTCGATGCAGAAGGAAATGACCTGCATCTGGCTGGTACCGAGATCCCTGCGACCTACGTTCTGCCTGCCGGCGCGGTTGTTATCGTTACCGATGGTGGCGAAATCAAGGTCGGTGACGTTATCGCGCGTATCCCACAGGAGAGCTCAAAGACCCGTGATATCACCGGTGGTCTGCCGCGTGTTGCCGACCTGTTCGAGGCGCGCAAGCCGAAAGAGCCTGCCATCCTTGCTGAGTACACCGGTACCGTCAGCTTTGGTAAGGACACCAAGGGCAAACAGCGTCTGATTATTACCGATTCGGATAACATTCAGCACGAAGAGCTGATTCCTAAGTGGCGCCACGTAAACGTGTTCGATGGTGAGCATGTAGAGCGTGGTGAGACGATCGTTGATGGTGAGCCGAATCCACACGATATCCTGCGACTGCTGGGCGTTCCTCAGCTGGCTGACTACCTGGTCAAGGAGATCCAGGATGTTTACCGTCTGCAGGGTGTAAAGATCAATGACAAGCACATTGAGACAATCATTCGTCAGATGTTGCGTAAGGTTGAGATCACAGAAGCTGGCGATAGTCGCTATCTGAAGGGCGAGCAGGCCGATCGGGCTCGTCTGGCGGTAGAGAATGAAGCGCTGGTTACAAGCGGAAAGCATGCCGCACTGTTTGACCCGCTTCTATTGGGTATTACCAAGGCCTCTCTGGCGACTGAGTCGTTTATCTCGGCTGCGTCATTCCAGGAGACCACGCGTGTCCTGACCGAGGCTTCAGTGCGCGGTAGCCGTGACGATCTCCATGGTCTGAAGGAGAACGTTATCGTTGGTCGCTTGATTCCATCGGGTACCGGTCTTGCGTTCCATAATGAGCGCCGTCGCCAGCGTCAGGAGCAGTTTGGTATGACCGCGTCTGCAGCGGCCGAGGCGTTGGCGAATGAGGTCTCTGAGCTGGAAGAAAAGGCAGTCGAAAGCGAAGAGTAGTCGTCATGTTGGGTCGATTCGCCATCGATTGGTAATAAATCTTGGCGTAAGACTCGATTATGGCTTGACAGAGATGTGGGGCAGGAATACAATTCCGCCTCTTTTCCCGACAGGTCGGTCATTGAGCCGGTCTGTCTTTTGTTATGAAGCCCGGAGTTTGAAGGATGGCAACGATCAACCAATTGGTACGTAAACCGCGCAAGAGTAAGCGCGAGAAGAGTAATGTACCTGCACTTCAAGCGTGTCCACAGAGACGTGGTGTCTGCACCCGTGTCTATACTACGACGCCTAAGAAGCCGAATTCAGCGCTGCGTAAGGTTGCTCGTGTGCGCCTTACCAATGGCCATGAGGTGACCTCATATATTGGTGGTGAGGGTCATAATCTTCAGGAGCACTCTGTGATCCTGATTCGCGGTGGTCGTGTAAAGGATCTGCCGGGTGTGCGTTACCACACTGTTCGAGGAACGCTGGATACCTCGGGTGTGGAGAGTCGTCGTAAAGGACGCTCGAAGTACGGAGCGAAGCGCCCTAAGGGGTAGTTCGTAATTTCTGCGAATAGAGTGGTTGAGTAACGATGCCTAGAAGAAAAGTAGTTGCCAAGCGAGAAGTTCTCCCTGATCCCAAGTTCGGGAGTGAGATGCTTGCTAAGTTCGTCAATATGCTAATGGTAGATGGCAAGAAGTCTGTCGCTGAGAAGATTGTCTATCAAGCGTTGGATCTGATGGTTGAGAAGAGCGGTGAGGACTCAATGGAGGTTCTCAACAAGGCGCTCGATAACGTCCGTCCCATGGTTGAGGTTAAATCTCGCCGTGTAGGTGGCGCGACCTATCAGGTGCCAGTTGAGGTTCGTCCGGTTCGTCGTACTGCGCTGGCAATGCGCTGGTTGATTGATTCGGCTCGCAAGCGTAGTGAAAAGTCTATGCATATGCGTCTCGCTGGTGAGATGACCGATGCAGCTGAAAGCCGTGGTTCTGCAGTCAAAAAGCGTGAAGACGTACACCGTATGGCGGATGCCAATAAGGCGTTCGCACACTATCGCTGGTAAGCGGTTGCGAGTGTAGGTCTGTGGCCCGCAAGACCCCAATAGAGCGTTACCGAAATATCGGGATTATGGCGCACATAGATGCGGGGAAGACAACGGCCACGGAGCGGGTTCTCTTCTATACGGGGGTCTCGCACAAGATTGGAGAGGTTCATGATGGTGCTGCCACCATGGACTGGATGGAGCAGGAGCAGGAGCGAGGTATAACGATAACCTCGGCAGCAACAACCTGCTTCTGGAGTGGAATGGATAAGCAGTTCCCAGAGCATCGAGTCAACATTATCGATACTCCGGGGCACGTGGACTTCACCATTGAAGTAGAGCGCTCATTGCGCGTTCTCGATGGTGCTGTTGCAGTGTTCTGCGCGGTTGGAGGTGTTCAGCCGCAGTCTGAAACGGTTTGGCGTCAGGCTAATAAGTATCACGTTCCGCGGCTGGTGTTTGTGAACAAGATGGATCGCTCTGGCGCAGATTTCTTGCGAGTTGTTGAGCAGATCAAAGAGCGGCTTAAGGCGAACCCGGTGCCGATTGTTCTCAATATCGGTGCTGAAGAGAATTTTAAGGGTGTTGTCGATCTGATTCGTAACCAGGCAATTTACTGGAGCGAAGATGATATGGGTGTCACCTACGAGGCGAAAGAGATGCCCGCCGATCTAAAGGGGCTTGCTGCCGAATGGCGCGAGACGATGGTCGAGGCGGCTGCTGAGGCATCAGAAGAGCTGATGGATCGCTATCTCGACAGCGGCGAACTGAGTGAAGAGGAGATTCGTCAGGGGCTTCGCATTCGTACCTTGAGTAACGAAATAGTCCCTGCGCTTTGCGGTACGGCGTTTAAGAACAAGGGTATCCAGCGGGTGCTGGATGCGGTCGTAGAGCTGATGCCTTCTCCGGCTGATGTTCCGCCCATTACGGGGCTGCTTGACGATGCTGCGCAGAGTCAGGGTAGTCGCAAGAGTAGTGATGATGAGCCGTTCGCGGCGCTGGCGTTTAAGATCGCAACCGACCCCTTTGTGGGGACGTTGAGTTTTTTCCGGGTCTACTCGGGAGTGATCAACTCGGGCGATACGGTCTTTAATCCTGTTAAAGGGAAGAAAGAGCGGATCGGACGTATTGTGCAGATGCATGCCAATAGTCGAGAGGAGATCAAAGAGGTCTTGGCAGGTGATATTGCCGCCGCTGTTGGCCTCAAAGATGTCACTACTGGCGATACGCTATGTGATATCAGTAATGTAATTACGCTTGAGCGTATGGAGTTTCCGGAGCCGGTTATCTCTGTTGCAATTGAGCCTAGAACGAAGCCTGATCAGGAAAAGATGGGGGTTGCGCTGCAGAAGTTAGCGCAAGAAGATCCATCCTTTCGAGTCCATACGGACGAAGAGACTGGGCAGACAATTATCTCGGGAATGGGCGAGCTACATCTTGAGATAATCGTTGATCGCATGAAGCGCGAATTTAGCGTTGATGCGAATGTCGGTACGCCGCAGGTTGCTTATCGTGAAACGATACGCAAGCCGGTAGAGGCGGAAGGCAAGTTTGTTCGTCAGTCGGGTGGTCGTGGACAGTATGGACATGTCTGGCTGAAGCTTGAGCCGCTAGAGCGTGGCGCAGGTTATGAGTTTGTAAATGATATTGTTGGTGGTGTTGTTCCAAAGGAGTTTATCGGCGCGATCGATAAGGGTATCCAGGAGCAGGTGGCTAACGGTGTTATAGCGGGATATCCCGTGGTAGATGTCAAGGTGACGCTATATGACGGCTCCTACCACGATGTGGATTCCAATGAGATGGCGTTTAAGATTGCTGCCTCAATGGGATTCAAGAGCGGTGCTGCATCTGCGGATCCAGCGCTGCTAGAGCCGATTATGCAGGTTGAGGTCGAGACACCCGAAGAGAATATGGGTGACGTGATAGGTGATCTCAACCGCCGGCGCGGAATGGTCCATGGAATGGAGGACAGTCCGGCTGGTAAAAAGGTGAACGCTGAAGTGCCGCTGGCAGAGATGTTCGGATATGCAACCGATCTAAGATCCGCCACGCAGGGCCGAGCAACATATTCGATGGAGTTCTCGAAGTATAACGAGGCTCCAAACAACGTGGCAGATGCCATTATTAAGAAAGTGTCATGAGTTCAACAGAGTTGAAGAGGTAAAGCGCCGTGTCCAAGGAAAAATTTGAACGTACGAAACCGCATGTAAACGTGGGCACCATTGGTCACGTTGACCATGGTAAAACGACACTGACCGCGGCGATTACCAAGGTAATG
>NZ_MPRL01000069.1:0-15442 GCF_002020875.1 Solemya pervernicosa gill symbiont
CGGTCGGGGCGCCGTAGGCATAAACGGTCGCGTGAAGTTTTTGCTGTTTGCTTGGGCTTGGATGCCCAAAACAAACTCTCGCAAAAATAGCGACTCCCCGGCGATCGCGCTGATTGATGTCGCGCCCGGGTGCGGTCAATGTTTCTGTCACCGCCAGGCGCAGATCGTCACGACACAGTCCAAGCTGTGAAACCGTGGTGAAGGGGGTGTATTCATCTTCAGCGCCGAGGTGGTAACAGCAGGGGGCAAGATCGACGGCGGGCAGTGCCTCATTAACGACCTTGCGCAGTAGACCGCGATGCAGCTCGCCACAGGCGTGCAGGGCTACCGCGTGTTGATCGGTGAGTGGTGGCATCGAGGCGGATAACACATCGACCGGATAGAAGCGCTGCGAGAGCCTTGCCCGCTCTGCCAACATCTCTCCTTCACGACAGAGTGTCTCATCACGCTCATAGGTGGCGACACTGCTCTGCCAGTGGTCGGCCAGTGGTCGGCCAGTAGACGACCCAGATGTCCCTTGCCTCCACACCATTCGGCCACCGGGGAGGGGGTCGTAGTGATTGATGCGGTAAAGGTAGTGATCTGATCAAGCTTGCGGCCGGGGATTCCCCAGTCGAGGTGTTTGCGCAGTCTCAGCTTCTCAGTGCTGTAGTGCGGTAGCGCGAGTAGTGTTTCGAAGTGGGCGAACGCAGGAATGTAGGACGTTAGCCAGTGCCATAACAGAGCGTCACTCTGTTGAAGCCGCTCAAGTTCACTATCAGCAAGTGCCAGTAATGCATCACGTAGCGCGGGGTGCTGCTCACACCAGGCCGGACGGGCCTGTTTGAAGGGCTGCGGTCGCCATAGATTTCGCAGCGTAAGGAGCGTCTGCTCAATGGCATGAAATCTGTCGGCTGTCTGTTGCGGCTCGATGCTTGCGGCGTGATTGTTCACGCTGGTTCATCTGGTGTAGGTAGATACTCAAACAGCAGCACCTTGAGACCCTTACCCGCTTCGGCCTCCTTGAAGACCTCGGGGTTAGCGAGTCGATGCATGAAGCGGCAGCTGGGACACTCCTCGGCGACGGTGTCGAGCAGGAACTGGTCGGAGAGGTCGGGCGAGTTGAGGCAGAGCATCAGCAGGCTGCCGGGTGAGATGAACTCCGGAATGCGTCGGATGATCTTTTTATAGTCACGTTCGATGTTGACGCTACCCTTTTGCAGACTGGGTGGATCACAGATCAGCAGATCGAAAGGGCCGCGCTTTTTGATACGCGAGAACGACTTGAAGATATCGATTCCCTCAAACTTCACTCGTGTCAGGTCTTGCTTGTTGAGGCGGTGATTGTCGCGTCCGCGGCTTAGCGCCGCTTTGCTTACATCGATGTTCAATACGCTTTTGGCACCACCGGCCAGCGCTGCCACCGAGAAGGCGCAGGTGTAGGCGAAGAGGTTGAGGACGTTTTTCCCCTGCGCATGTTTACGCACCCACTCTCGACCGTTACGCATATCGAGAAACAGCCCACTGTTCTGTGTACTCCCCAGACGTAGCTGGTAGTTGAGGCCATCTTCGTTAGCGACCAGATCAAGCACCTCGTTACCCCATAACAGCTCATAAGGCGCTTTGGGTCTACAGCGGTACTGCACCTGTACCGATTCACAACCCGGCAGCTTTGCGCTTAGTGCCTCGGCGAGCTGTAGCAGATTGGTATGCGGCTCCTCGCGATAGAGGGTGATCAGCACAGCCGGTGGCAGCCAGTCGACGTTGATATGCCCATAACCGGGGTAGGCGTGGCCACGGCCGTGGAAAAGACGCTGTGCTTGAAGGTCATTCAGGATCAGGGAAGAAAAATCGATAAATTCAATTAACATTACGGGTAGGTCGCAGAGTATTTCGATGCTGCGCGGCTCATGGTTGTTGGAGCGCTATTGTAGGACGCGCCGATAACATCTGCACCCACATAGTGGTATTGGCAAACAGGGAGAGAGGAGTGGTGAAAAACGGGTTCGCAATAATCGGAGGGCTGCTGCTGTTGGTGATTGGCTTGCAAGCTGTCGCCGCTACGGACGAAAAGATCGAAGTGGTTACTGTAGCGAGCGGGCTTGAGCACCCCTGGGGAATGGCCTTTCTGCCCGATGGGAGAGTTCTGATTACCGAACGTCCCGGTCGGCTGCGCATTATTGAGGGCGGAAGACTTATACCCAAAGCCGTTACCGGTTTGCCACAGATTGCAGCGGTGGGGCAGGGTGGGCTGCTCGATGTTGCCATTCATCCGAACTATCTGGAAAACGGTTGGATCTATCTCTCCTTCAGCGCGGAGGGCAAAGGTGGGCTAGGTACTGAGGTGGTGCGCGGTCGTCTCCGTGGTATGCAGCTGGTCGATGTTGAGACGATCTTTAAGGTGGAGAAGAAGAGCAGTGGCGGTCGTCACTTCGGTTCACGCCTGCTCTTTGATCGCAAAGGCTATCTCTATATCACCTCCGGCGAACGGGGTGACCGACCGAGGGCGCAGGATCTGGATGATCATGCGGGTTCCGTTATCCGTCTGTACGACGATGGCCGTACTCCTGTCGACAACCCCTATGTGAATCGTCCCGGTACCAAGCCGGAGATCTACAGCTACGGCCACCGCAATCCACAGGGTATGACGCTCCACCCTGAGACCGGTGAAGTCTGGACCCATGAGCATGGTCCACAGGGCGGTGATGAGATCAATATTATCGAACCGGGCAGGAACTACGGCTGGCCGGTGATTACCTACGGCGTTAACTACGGCTGGGGTACCAAGATCGGTGAAGGCACACAAAAGGTGGGCATGGAGCAGCCGCTCTACTACTGGGATCCCTCCATCGCCCCCTCAGGCATGAGCTTCTACAGCGGCGACCAATTCCCCCAGTGGCGCGGCAACCTCTTTGTCGGTGCGCTGAAGTACCAGCTGCTGGTTCGATTGGAATTGGACGGTGACCGGGTAATTAAGGAGCATCGGCTATTAAAAGAAAAGCTTGGAAGAATTAGAGATGTGCGAGAGGGGCATGACGGTTACCTCTACCTGCTCACCGATGAGGGCAATGGCAGACTGGTCAGATTAGAACCCTCGCAATGATTGAGTCCGTAGGGTGGACATGATCTATATGCCCACTCAGTAGAAACACACATGGCTCAATTCACGTGGGCACAAAATCGTGCCCACATTACGAGGCGTTTAGCTATCCCAGGGTGTATCGGGTGAAACAGATTCAAGTGCGTGCCAGAGTTCATTGTTCTCGAGATCCGGTAGCGTGGAATCGTCGAGGATGGCAGTACCGAGTTGGCGGTAGAAATTTAAGGTCTCTTCATCAATACGATCAGAAATGGCATTGAAGACTGGTTCGAAATCCCACGACCCACGTTGGTAGTTGGAGGCCAATACTCCTTTTAGGCGTTTTAGAAAAGGTGTGGCATCACCGTGATCAATCAAAGACAATAGTGCGAGGTATAGTAGCCCTTCGGCTAATCCTTGAGAGGGGTGTTGCTCTTTTTTGCATATGTTTTTAGCGTATTTATCGGCCTCTGATAGCCTTCCTCTTTCAATTAAAAATTCTGAAAAATTCACGTTTCCATTAATGTGGTTTGGGTCAAGCTCAAGTGAACGTCGGTATAATCTTTCTGCTTCGTGATAGTTTTTTCGAACACGATGCAAAAAAGATGCAAAATTGATCGTGTTATTTGTGTGGCTTGGATCGATGCTTATAGCGCGACGATAGAGGTGTTCCGCTTCGTCGAAGTTACTTCGGATTGTTTCCATGAATAATGCGAAATTACCGATGTTTTTAACTCCGGTTGGGTCGAGTTTTAGTGCTCTTTGGTAGAGCCTCTCAGACTCGTTGTAATCCTTTCGGGCATCGTGCATTAATGCCGCCAGAATAGCGGTATTGTTAGCATGTTTTGGATCTGGTTCTAGTGCGAGGCGGATGAGGCGTTCTGCTTCATCACTATCCCCGCGAATTCTTTTCATAAACAGCGCAATGTTTCCAGCGTGTGTGGCATCGTTAGGTGCGAGCTCTGTTGCACGACGGAAGAGTTGTTCTGCCTCTTCGTAATTATTGTACGTCTCGATTAGAAGCTGAGCGAAATTACAGGCTAGTTCGTCGCTGTTGGGTAGTTTGGCTAGTGCCTGTCGATAGAGATGTTCTTTTGTCTCAAGATCGTTGGCCTCATTGATTTTGAGTTGCCAGCCCCACCAATCTGTTTCTTCGCCAATGGCAGAATTAATGGCTTCTTTCAGATCGGCGACATCTTCGTCGGTATTTTGGTTGTCCTCATTGATCCGCTTCTGGATCGCTTCGAATTGATCGCGGTAGCGCTTCACGCGCTCTTCGTACTGTTTCTCGAGATCGGAATCGAGCCGTTTGTAGTAAAAACGGTTGCCGAGCTCCATCATAAGTTCATCGAAACCCAGAATTGGAACCAGCTTTCCCTGCTGTTTGTTGATGACTCTCAGAATGCGCTCGTCAGTGGGAGGGCTGTCTTTGCGGAAACACCAGTAGATGCCACCAGGTATCGACCCCTCATCCATTTTGTCGAGCATGTCCATTAGACTGCCGTCGTTACCGCCATAGCCGATAACTATCGGGGTGTAGTGCTCGAATAGCTTTTTCAGTGCCTGTTCCCAACCCTCTTTTAGCTCATCTACATCACTCCCATTGATGGGGCCGAGAAATAGGTCACGGTGGATCTTGGCCACTATAGGACGGCGCAGGCGGGTGCGAACAAAACTGGTGAGTGATTCGTGGCCGGCGACCAGCGGATGCTTTTGCGTGTAGGTGGCCAAGGCATCGGCCACCAGGTTGTCGAAATTAGTTGTGATTACGACCTTGTGACGAGTGTCGGCGAGGATTTTTGAGAGCACTGAGTAACCGAGGCTAGGTTCACGTCCTTCCATGCACTCTTCCAGATAGGCGTGCCCTTCGTCGTAATCCCCCCTGAAGCGCCGTTCGAAGACCATGGGGTAGAAGCTGGCTGCTTTGGTGTAGTCGAACCCCTCGATTCCGGTGCTATCAGCCGTAGCCCACTCATTTAGTGGTTGTTCGATGTTATGCGATAGTCGCTGCTTGAGCTCAGTTAGCCACCTTTCGACCAGAACGCTACCGGAGTCGATGCCCGAAGGTACCGATGCACCTGCGCCGAGAATGAAGGCAAATGCGCGGTCCTCCATGCGTTGGTCGATGTCACGAATCTGATCGAGAAAACCCCTGCTGGTCCAAAATTCCGGTGTGTCGTTACTCATTCCCTGTTTCCTTGTAATCCGGTTTTTACTTTTCTGTGATGCTGTCCGATCTACTACCTACTGGTCAAGCGAATCTAGCCGCTTCTTAATATCTTCAGGAACGGTAAAAGAGAACGATTTTCCCGACTTCCCCTTTATCAGAAGTGCAAGTTCTACCAGATCTAACAGGTCTGATCTGGCTGTCTGGTAGACCACATTGTGCGAGCTTCGGTGGCTCTCGATTGTGAAGAGTGAGTTCGGTTTTTTCAGCGCACGGTTCAATAGCGCTACCTGTCTGTGGTTCAAAATGTTGCGTAGAGATGGAGAGCGCTTTAGAACGGCTTCGACGGTATGAATCTCTTTCGACTTTCTCTCTAGATAGCTATAGAGGTCTCGGATGGCTGCTGTGATCACATTCAACTGATGTGTAATGAAGTAGGTAACGTCGTTGTTATCCGTTTCGGTATGGAGGTATGCACGACTGTATTTTGCAGGTGCGGTCTTCAATATTCTCGATATTGAGATGAACTCGATGAGCCAGTAACCCTGATTCAGCATGCACCAATAGAAGAGAGCTCTCGCCGTTCGGCCGTTGCCATCCTCGAAGGGGTGATCGTAGGCAAGCATGAAGTGCAGAATAATTGCCTTGATCACGGGGTGAAAAAATGGATCTGATGAATCCTCGTTGGCAAAGGTACACAGTCTATCCAGTCGGTCATTAAGCTCAGCTGCTTTTGGCGGTATGTGTAGTGTTGTGGCATCGCGTTCATCGCCGACGTAGATGTCATCGCTCTCCCGTAAACGGCCAACCGCGGCCGGATTCTCCATCGTGTCGATTGTTAGTAATCTGTGCAGCTCAAATATCATCTGTGGTGTCAGCTCTTCATCTTTATTCTCACTGACAAACTGCATGGCATGAAAATTATTGATAATCATCTTTTCAGATTTACCTAACGGCTTCCTCTTTTGGCGAATCATCTCCTTTGCCACTTTTCTGGTCGTAGATGCACCTTCCAGTTGGCTTGAGGTGATCGCCTCCTCAATCAGTGAGTTAACAAGATAGGTGTCTTTAGTTTGTGGATTAGTGACCGCCTCTGGGCTCTGTATAACACCACTGGCATCACGGGTGATCTGGTGGAGCAATCGCTGGACGATATCCGGTTGGGTAAACACAAAGGAGGTACCGTAGACATCGGTGTGGGGGATTGGACGGTAGAGGGCAAGCCGTGCTGACTTTATGCCGTACCACCACTCCTCGTGGCTGAGGTTGCCGGGTGGTTTCAGATGACGCAGCTTGTCCCAGTGGTAGTAGTTTCCTTTGGGGGCAGGGCCGATGTTCAGAGCAGTAATTGCCATCACGCGACTGGCACCCTTTTGTACGATATCGGCAATCAGGTCATTAAATGGCGGTGGGCTGACAGGCATCTTCATTGCGCCACTCCTACTAATAATGGGCTTGTTAGTAGGTTTTTATCAGAAGCGCCAGGTGTTTTCTACTAATTTAGTGATTATTAGTAGAAATTTATAAAATGGAATCGTGCCGGATGTTCGGTGTGTTGAGTTCAAATACTAATTTACTGGATGTTAGTAGTTAATTAGTAATAAGGATTGGGGTAATGGTTGGTTTTCTAACCCATTGAAAAAACGAGTTAGTTGGTGGTTGGGCTGCTGGTGTTGATTGGCACCCAAACTAATCGCCGCTGATAGCCTCGACCCGGTCTCTACCATTTGCCTTTGCCAGATAGAGCGCCTTGTCGACGCGGGCCATCATCTGCTCAAGTGGCTCACCCGAAATACGCTCCGTTACGCCGATGCTCACGGTTAATGTCTCGCCCGCCGTAAAAGGGCTGCTCGATAGCGTTTCGCGTAGTTTCTCGGCCAGTGCCGTGGCGCCGGTCAGGTCGGTCTGTGGTGCGGCAATGACAAACTCTTCACCGCCCCATCGGGCGCAGATATCTGAAGGTCGGGTGGCACGCTTAAAATTGCTGCCGCATGTTTGAGTGCGGCATCGCCTGCCTGGTGGCCGAGTGTGTCGTTGAGCTGTTTGAAGTGATCCAGATCGAGCATCAGCAGCGTCAGTGGTGAATCGTAACGTTCAGACTCTGCGAGTTCCCTCTCAATATCTTCATTGAAGCGTAGCCGGTTATGCAGTCCGGTGAGTGGGTCTGTCACCGAGAGGCGATTTAACTCTATGTTGGCGGTGATTAGCTGCTGCTGTTTATGATCGATGGTGCGGAAAAAATAGACGATCAGCAGGTAGATAGCAGCCAGGGTGCCGAGTGTGATGCCAGATAACCCATAGAAGATCTGGTTCGATTCGGCGAACTGCTGCTCAAGTGGTACACGTATTGAGATCATGGCCCGAATATCGCCGATCTCTTCATAAAATCCGGCCTTGTCGCCATACATCTCGACCAGTTCAGCCGGTGCAATAGCCGGGTCACTGTGGCAGCGCATACACGACTTTTTGTTGGGGTTGATCGGGATCGCGTAGTAGAGGTGTGGCTGTCCCTCAAAATCCCGGATCTGTTTGAACTCCTCAATCTCATCACGGTTCATCTTCTTGAGCAGCTCGAGCTCCTCAGTATCGGCCGTATTGATCGGGTTTCTCGGATTGTAGGCCGCCAGCTTGAAATAGATCTTGGGGCGATCAACCTTGGCGCGTTCTTGGTTAAGGAGCTCTTTGACGCCACGTGCAGCAAAGGTGAAGGAGAGTATCTTGGGCGAGAAGTACTCGCGATAGAGCTTGCCCTCATCCTTGAGTCGGTAGATCTCGGGCTTCTGAATATCCTCGATGTAGCTATGCATTGCGCGGTGCGTCAGAAGTTCACTCTCGATCAGCTTCTCTGCTTCAGCAATGGCGTAGTCGTGTGTGGCGTTGTAGTAGATGGCGACCAGTGCGCTATAGGCGACCAGAAAGACCAGGAATAGCTGGATCAGGATATTGCGACTACGTGATGTCAGGGATGCACTCCAAATGCGTCCAGGCATCCGTGCGGAGAGTTTGAACCTGTGTCTGATTATAACGAGCTATATAAGAAAGGGCTAATTGTCGATGGCGTGTAAAGTTGGGTAAATGGCTGGGTGTGAGCGGACCGGGTGAGAAGATGGTTTGGTTGAGGCCTACGAGGCCATGGGTTGGGCAAATGAAGTATGCCCGCCCCATGACTGCGTGGCCTAAATCTCTTTGTAAATTTCTGCTCCTGCCTCGACAAACTTAACCGACATCTCATTCATGCCTTTCTCGGCGTACTCTCGCACCTCCTGTGAGATCTTCATCGAGCAGAATTTCGGACCACACATGGAGCAGAAGTGGGCGACTTTGTGCGCCTCCTTGGGCATCGTCTCATCGTGGAAGGCCATCGCCTTCTCCGGATCGAGGGCCAGCGCAAACTGGTCGTGCCAGCGGAACTCAAAGCGTGCCTTCGACATGGCGTTGTCCTGCACCTGCGCACCGGGGAAGCCCTTGGCGAGATCGGCAGCGTGGGCGGAGACCTTGTAGGTGATGATGCCTTCGCGCACATCCTCTTTATTCGGCAGACCGAGGTGCTCCTTGGGAGTGACGTAACAGAGCATGGCGGTGCCGTACCAACCGATCTGCGCCGCACCGATGCCGGAGCTGAAGTGGTCGTAGCCGGGGGAGATATCGGTAACCAGTGGGCCGAGGGTGTAGAAGGGCGCCTCGTGACAGGCCTCCAGCTCCTTGTCCATGTTCTCTTTGATCTTCTGCATCGGCACGTGGCCGGGGCCTTCGATGATCACCTGGCAGTCGTGCTCCCAGGCGATCTTGGTCAGCTCACCGAGGGTCTCCAGTTCACCAAACTGCGCCTCGTCGTTGGCATCGGCGAGACAACCGGGGCGCAGACCATCACCGAGAGAGAAGGCGACATCGTAGGCCTTCATGATCTCGCAAATCTCCTCGAAGTGGGTGTAGAGGAAGCTCTCTTCGTGGTGTGCCAGACACCACTTGGCCATGATCGAGCCACCGCGTGAAACGATACCGGTGACACGCTGTGCGGTCATCGGCACGTAACGCAGCAATACACCGGCGTGGATGGTGAAGTAGTCAACGCCCTGCTCGGCCTGTTCGATCAGCGTATCGCGGAAGATCTCCCAGGTGAGGTCTTCGGCCACACCGTTGACCTTCTCCAGTGCCTGGTAGATCGGTACGGTGCCGATGGGTACGGGTGAGTTGCGCAGGATCCACTCGCGGGTCTCGTGGATGTTCTTGCCGGTGGAGAGATCCATCAGCGTGTCGCCACCCCAGCGGCATGACCAGACCAGCTTCTCCACCTCCTCTTCAATCGAAGAGGTGACTGCCGAGTTACCGATATTGGTATTGATCTTCACCCGGAAATTACGGCCGATGATCATCGGCTCCAGCTCTGGGTGGTTGATGTTTGACGGGATGATGGCACGACCCGAGGCAACTTCAGCGCGGACAAACTCAGGGGTAATCACGTCGGGAATGCTGGCGCCCATGTCATCACCGGCATGCTGGCGCAGCAGCTTTTCATAGGCAGGGTCGGCCTTCATCTCCTGCAGCTTGTTGTTCTCGCGGATGGCGACGTACTCCATCTCGGGGGTGATGATGCCCTTGCGTGCGTAGTGCATCTGCGAGACGTTCTGCCCCGCCTTTGCACGACGTGGATTGCGAATATGTTCAAAGCGCAGGCTCGCCAGCTCTGCATCGCCCTGACGTTCGGCGCCATACTCCGAGGTGGGGCCGTCGAGTAGTTCGGTATCGTCACGCTCATTGACCCACTGTTCACGCAGTGCAGGTAGACCAGCCATCAGGTCGATGCTGGCAGTCGGGTCGGTATAAGGCCCTGAGGTGTCGTAGACAAAGATCGGTGGATTGGTCTCCGGGGCACCGGAGGTCATGGCGTCATCCTGACTGATCTCGCGCATAGGAACTCGAATGTCGGGGCGTGAGCCCTCGACGTAGATCTTCTTCGATTTCGGAAACGGCTTGGTGACGTCTGCGGAGAGCTGTGCGGTCTTCTGCAGGAATTCGCCTGGAATGGCGCTCATAAATATCTACTCCAAGTGCGGGAAGATGAGCGCATCTGCGGTCAGCTTCCCTACGCCGGTGTTAACCGGGTCAGGTTCGAAGGGTTTGTCTCAGCCCTTGAGTCTCTCTTTTGATTCAATTCGCTGTTGCATCGTTTTTGTACTGATCGAAAACGACGCGCATTGCCTTGAAAAAAGTAGACGGCTCAATTGGTTTGTGGGCACCCCTAGCTGTGTGTATCTATTGGTGGGGAGGGCTCTAGCCATCCATGGCGACACGGTGGTGTCTTGATGAGACCCAGCCTCCGCCAGAATTAACTGGTTCAGGTTCTAAGAGTATCTTCGTCAGTCTGGGCGAGTCCCAGATACCCCTAGCTCCGTTTAGGCGTGAAAGTATAGATAAATAGTCGGCCTTTCACAAAGTCAGTCATCCTTCTCATCATCGTCCAGCGCCGCTTCGAGTCGTTCGCAGAGGGTCTTCATTATCTCGATACGCGCGAAGCGTTTGTCATTGCCCGGTATCAGGCTCCAGGGGGCGTACTCGGTGCTGGTACGGACTACCATCTCATTGACGGCCGATTGATAGGCCTCCCACTGTTCGCGGTTGCGCCAATCCTCATCGGTGATCTTGTGCTCCTTGTAGGGGATCTCTTCGCGTGCCTTGAAACGCTGCAACTGCTCCTCGGGGCTGATGTGGAGCCAGAACTTGAGCATGATCGTGCCGTGCTCGGCGAGCTGCTGCTCGAACTCATTGATCTCCAGATAGGAGCGTTTCCATGCCGCCTCGGTGGCAAATCCCTCGACCCGCTCGACCAACACACGTCCGTACCAGGAGCGGTCGAAGACGGTAAAGCGACCTGGGCCAGGGGTATGGCGCCAGAAGCGCCATAGATAATGGTGGGCACGCTCCTCGTCGGTGGGAGCGGCAATCGGGATTACGCGATGCAGGCGCGCATCGATGGCGGCCATCAGGCGCCGAATCGCACCGCCCTTGCCAGCGGCATCCCACCCCTCGAAGACCATTACCACCGCACGATCCTGGTTGAAGGCGCGCCAGGAGAGGGTGTTGAGGCGGGTCTGGTACTCCTTGAGCTGCTTTTTATAGTCGGAGGGCTCTAGTTTCTGGCCCAGATCGACGTGGTCTAGCGCCGTGACGCGGGCCGAGGGGACGGTCGGCAGGCGGGGTGAGTGGGGGATCGTGGTTGGTTGATCGATATGTTCTGAGGCCAGCTTGCCTTCAATCGCCTCGACAATGGTGCGCGCCACGGTCAGGTCACGGTAGCGACGATCGGTTGATTCAATCATGTACCAGGGGGAGGCGCCGCTATCGGTCTGGCGAACCAGGCGCTCAGAGACGCGCACAAAATTATCGTACGCCTTTGAACGCTTGGTGGTCTGTGGCGCCATGCGCCAGCGGCTGTGTGGATCCTTGCTCAGTTTCTTCAGGCGCGCCTTCTGCTCACCCTTGGGCAGGTGGAACCAGAATTTAAGAATCAGCATGTTGTCGTGGATCAACATCCTTTCCAGGTCGTTGATCTGGGTCGCCTCTGAGTCGAGGTAGTCCTCGTCACGGCGTTTGCCGAGCAGATCGATAATCGGCTGGTTGTACCAGGCGCCGAACAGAATGCCGATACCACCGCGCGGTGGCATGGCGCGCCAGAAGCGCCAGTAGCGAGGGTGTTGCCGCTCCTCCTCCTGCTCATCCCAGAAGGCGTGGGTCTGCAGGCCGCGAGTGTCGAGCCACTCGTTGAGCATGTTGACGACCTCACCCTTGCCCGCCCCCTCGACGCCGGAGACGATTATCATCACCGAGACGTTAGATTCGCGCAGCTTACGCTGTGCCGCCAACAGCTGAGTGCGTACCTCAGGCTCGAGTTTGTTGAAGTCATCCTTTGAAACCTTGCGTCCCAGTTCTGCTGCTTCGAACATGACTGCTACCCCTCAAATTATGATTCTTCTATGGCTCCACTCTGCTACTCAGGCCGTTATAAGGTCAAGTTGTTGACTCATTAGATAAATATAGTCTGATTATGGTCACGAAATGACTCTTCAGATAGCTTGCGACAGCCCGGCAAACGGCTTACCCTTTTGCGCTCAGAATTATTGCATATCGGTGTGGGAGAGAAGCATGAGCGAGAATCAGTTCCAGCAGGCCCGTTTTAATATGATCGAACAGCAGGTTCGGCCATGGGATGTGCTCGATCAGCGTGTGCTCAATGTGATGAGCGACACTCCTCGCGAGGACTACGTTCCGCAGCAGCATCGCAATCTGGCATTTGCCGATATCGAGATCCCGCTGGCCCACGGTGAGCGCATGATGCCGCCACGGGTCGAGGGGCGCATGCTGCAGGCGCTCAATGTTCAGCCCGATGATGTGGCGCTGGAGATCGGTACCGGCAGCGGCTTTGTCACCGCAATGCTCTCAACACTCTGCAAGGCGGTCTACACCGTTGAGATCCACGCCGACATGCTCGAGGCGGCACGTGTAACCCTCGAGGCGAGCGGTGTACGCAACGTCTCCTACGCCGTGGGTGACGCCTCGCAGGGGTGGCCAGAGAAGGGACCCTACGATGTGATCGCCATCAGCGGTTCGATGCCTGAACTGCCCGACTCCTTTAAGCAGAGCCTCACGGTTGGTGGGCGTCTGTTTGCCATTGTCGGTGAGGCGCCCGCGATGCAGGCACAGCTGATCATCCGTACCGGCGAGAAAGATTGGACGACTGAAGTGCTGTTCGAGACCGATCTCCAGGCGCTGCAGAATACCGACAAGCGGGCCGATTTCGTCTTCTAACGCCCCGTGCGCAACCTTACCCCCGCCGAGCTCAACAGTTACCTTGAGCAGGCAGAAGAGCCACCGCTGCTACTCGATGTACGAGAGCCGTGGGAGTTTGAGACCTGTGCGATTGAAGGTTCGATGCTGGTGCCGATGCGCCGCATCCCCACCGCCAGTGAAGCGCTCGATCCCAACCGGGAGATCGTGGTGGTCTGTCACCACGGAATCCGCAGTCGCCAGGTCGCGAGTTACCTTGAAAGTGTCGGTTTCGACCGCATGATAAATCTTTCCGGTGGCGTGGCCGCCTGGGCCCGCGACGTTGACCCTGAAATGCCCACATACTGATAGTAGATATCTAGGACGAGTAATGATGAACAGTTTTGCAAAGAAGTTGGCATTGACGCTGCTCTTTACCCCGTTGGCCGCCTCTGCCGAGAACCTGATGGAGGTCTACCATCAGGCGCAGCAGAGCGATCCAACCTTCAAGGCGGCCGAGGCCACCTACCGCGCCGCGCAGGAGGCGAAGCCGCAGAGCCAGGCGCTACTGCTGCCGAATATCTCCTTCAGTGTCGATGCGGGCGCTAACCGAGTTAATCAGTATGAGCCGAGCAGCGGTGAGGCGAGTTACGGCAGCGTCGGTTATGGGCTGAGTCTCAGTCAGCCGATCTATCACAGTGACTACAACGCGCAGCTGCGTCAGGCCGACGCCACTGTGTTGCAGGCCGAGGCAACGCTCGCCGCTGAGCAGCAGGCACTGCTGCTACGTGTTGCCGAGAGCTACTTTGGTGTACTTGCGGCACACGACGCACTGAAGTTTGCTCGCGCTGAGAAGGGGGCAATCGCCCGCCAGCTCGAGCAGGCGAAAAAACGTTTTGAGGTCGGTCTGATCGCGATCACCGATGTGCATGAGGCGCAGGCCGCCTTCGATCTGGCCGTCTCGCAGGAGATCGATGCACAAAACGGATTGACCAATAGCTACGAGGCGCTCAGTGAGGTCACAGGCGTGAGCACGCAGAACCTGAGTCTGCTCGGTGAGCAGATGCAACTACTCAACCCCTCGCCAGAGGATATCGAGGCGTGGGCCGAGGCGGCGCTGAAAGATAACCTGACCCTGAAGGCAGTTCGTCACGGACTTGAGACGGCGCGCGAGGAGGTCACCCGTCAGCGCGCTGGCCACGCACCGACCCTCGACCTGGTCGGTAGCCACAGCTACAGCAAGGCCGATGGCGGCATTACCAGTGAGTCGGAGCGCAACACCACCTCACTGATGCTGCAGCTTAACGTACCGATCTACTCCGGCGGCGCGGTCAACTCGCGCACCCGTGAGGCAGAAGAGAACTACACCGCCGCCAAGCAGAACGTGGAGGCTCAGCGTCGTTCAGTACTGCGCCAGACCCGTGATGCCTATCGCGGCGTCGATTCGAGCATCAGTAAGGTGAATGCGCTCAAGCAGGCACTGGTCTCGACCGGCAGCGCGCTGGAGGCGACCGAGGCCGGCTTTGAGGTCGGCACCCGTACCATCGTCGATGTGCTCAACGCACAGAGCGAACAGCACCGCGCACGTAACAACTACGCCAATGCGCGCTACGACTACATCCTCAATACCCTGCGTCTGAAACAGGCCGCAGGCCGCCTCGAGCCAAACGATCTGGAACAGATCAACGCCTGGCTCAACTAGCCGAACAATTAAGAAGTAGATAAAAGATGAGTGAACTCTTCCCCGAGCAGGCCCCCGATTTTACCGATCCACTGGGGCTGCTACGCGCCTGCCACGAGCGTGTGCTCGCCTCCTGCACACTGCTTGAGGCGGTCAACCAGCAGCTGCAGTCCGATGCCCTCGATGACGACGGGGTGAAGGCGGCGACCCAGGTGCAGCGTTACTTCTCCACTGCCGCCAAACTGCACCACCAGGATGAGGAGCAGGATCTCTTCCCGCTCTTGGTACGCACCTCGCTGAAAATCGCGCAGATCATCCATGACCTGAAACAGGACCATCAGAAGATCGATGGGTTCTGGGCGGAGCTTGAGCCGCAGCTGAAGCGTCCACGTTCCATTGAAGATAAGCAGGCCTTCGCCGAAGTGGTTGAGCAGTTTGTCAGTCTCAACCGGGCGCACGTGGCGCGTGAGAATGAGGAGTTGCTGGCGGTGGCGGAGCATCTGATTAGTGATAAGGAACAGAAGCGTCTTGGAGCTGCAATGGCGAAGAGGCGTGGGGTTACTATTTATCTGAAGTAGGTTTTTGTGTCGCTGGCGCGACGCTCATTTTTGAAAGCGGGCACCCACGCCCGCGCGGTGGGTTCATTTCTTTATAACGCGATAAAGAAACGAACCAAAGAAATCGCGCGGTACGGGTTATATACATAGGTAACAGATCAGTCCAGGTACATAGGTAACACTTTTCCTATGCTGAAGGCATCCACGAAAAGGAGATG
>NZ_MPRL01000070.1:0-15324 GCF_002020875.1 Solemya pervernicosa gill symbiont
GTCGGGGCGCCGCAGGCATAAACGGTCGCGTTAAGTTTTTGCCGCTTGCTTGGGCTTGGATGCCCAAAACAAGCTTCCGCAAAAATAGCGACTCCCCGAACATTCCTTGATGTCCTCATATTATTTTAATAATCGATTGAAACCATAGACCAACAATTTGAAATGTCCAATTTATCAATTAGTTGCCACGTAACGCACCAGAGATACGAGGCTATTTTGTTAGTGGTACCACCTCTATACCTGAAAGATTAATTGTCGCTGTTGTGAAGAGTGCTAAAATCTCATGGCACTCCATACCCAACTCCCCAAGGCCACACGCCATGATCCCTCTCGTTCAACCCACCTCATCCGGTCTACTTCAGGCCCTGGAAGATCTCGACAAGGGAATTGTCAGCCACACCAACTGGCTCAAGATGCTACATCGCGCACTGATCTGTGATGATGAGAAGGCCGATGAGAAGGACATCCAGCCCAACGCCCACTGCAACTGCAACTTCGGCCAGTGGTACTACAGCGGTAAACACCCCGAACTTGATGAGATGGAGATCTTTGCCGAGATCGGCCGACAGCACCAGGCCATGCACGACAATGCACGCGAGATCCTCTTGAAAAGTGACCGTGAAGAGCCGATCGTCTTCGAGGACTACGACAGCTTCATCAGCCTTGCGATCGATTTCAAACTCGAGATTCGAAAACTGCAGCAGCAGATCATTGATCAGGTCTGTGTAGTCGACCACCTCACCGGCGCCTGGAATCGTCAGTCGATGACCTCACGCCTGACACAGGAGTATGAGCGGGTGGTGCGTAGCGGTAATAGCTGTTCGATCTGCATGCTCGATATCGATCATTTCAAACAGGTCAACGACACCCACGGCCACGCCGGTGGCGATCAGGTGCTCAAGGGCATTATCGATCGTTGCGTTAAAGAGCTACGCGCCTACGATTCGATCTTCCGCTACGGCGGCGAAGAGTTTCTGCTCTGCCTGCCTGACATCAATCCCGCTGCCGCTCATCCGCTGATTGAGCGACTTCGTATAACCATCGAAGAATCTCCCTTCGAGCTGAATAATGGAAACAGCGTCAAGGTGACCGCCTCATTCGGCATCGCACACATCACCCCTGAGAAAACGCTCGAGGATGTCATCGTTGAGGCCGATCACGCACTGCTCTATGCCAAAAGTCAGGGGCGTAACTGCATCTGCACCTGGAACACCTGACGCCAACTATCGCCATCCGTCAGCAAACCGATTGCCGGCGTAACCCACAAGCACGGGGACATCAGGCCCTTGCATGTGGGTAGAATGGTTTCAACAGCAATCACCAAACAAACCATAAATGCATCCGTCAACAAGGAATCGTTTCGAAGAGGTCGCCCTTTTAATCACCTTCATCATATTCATGATGATTTTGGGTGAGTGGTGGAGCGTCTACGAATTTAATACCGACGAGGGGCTTAACCTGCAAAAGGCCGCACTGGTCAACAGTGGTTATCAGCTCTACAGCGATATCTGGAGCGACCAACCCCCCGTCCTCACCTACATACTTGCAGCCGTTCACGAACTCTTTCCATTTTCAGTCACCGCCGCTCGTACTACGATCCTGCTTTTCTCGGCAGTTCTGTTCATCTCACTATTCCGTATCGTTAGACGCTTCGAGGGTAGAGGTCCAGCACTCGCTGCCGTATCTATTCTTGCTAGCGGCAAACTCTATCTAACACTGAGTGTCTCAGTAATGATTGGATTACCAGCGATCGCACTCACGGTGCTGGCAATCGATATCTTAACCATCAACTCTCCAGCCTCACGATGGATCAGAACCGTCACTGCGGGCATCGTCTACGCACTCGCGTTACAGATAAAACTCTTCGTTGTCACTGCAGCTCCAGCGCTGCTTCTAGCGGCTTGGTTTGCCAAACGAGATGAGAAGGTTAATGGGTATGCCAAGATTGACTCGATTAAGAACAGCATCATATTCATCATCACCCTAATTCTCTCGATCTATACTCCATCGCTACTACTGCACTCATACCATTTCGAACAACTCATCCTGCCGCACACCGCAGCGGCTTCCACAGCGATCTACGCGGAGAGCGGCGGATTTACGGCGCTGCTCACTCATTTATGGAAATCCTCTACAGCAGCCCTCCTCTTCGGCACCATCGGCATCCTGCTCACCACTCTACATTTCAGCCGATCAAGAGCAGTGGCCCTGCTCTGGCTTACCGTCGGCTTCATTGCACTCACAATCCATCGTCCACTCTGGTTTCACCATCCACTGCTTCTGGTCATACCACTTAGCTGGCTTGGTGGAATCGCATTAGCCGACCTACTCAACAGCGGTGGCAGACTAAGAGCTTATAGACCCCCCTATTTTGAAAACCTTGGCCGGTATCGCTTTCTAGTCACCATCGTCATACTCCTCCTCAGCCTCCAGCTCATCGCAAACATCTGGAAAAATATTTGGAAAACCCACAAGGTTTTCAATCAGCAATCATCCAATTACGATCATCATGCCGTGGCACGCCTCAAACTTTTTCTCGACGACACTCAGCAGCTCGTTACCGACCGCCCCATGGATGCCTATCGGGTTGGAAGATTAGTACCACCCGAACTCGCTGTCTGGTCTTCAAAACGCAGAAGCACTCATGCTATTACCGACGAAGATGTACTAAAGATCATCGCCCGCACGCCGGCAACACAGGTCAGTCTGCGACGTTTCGTCCATACCGAAGACTTTCTAAGCCAGATAGAGAAACAGCTCACCCTGACCAGCTCGGTACTCAAGAGCAACAAAGGAAAGAGAGCTTTCCATTTCTCTCCTGTCTCCAGCAAATACCGAACCGCTGATAAAATTCAGGCAGAGCTGAAAGCTGACGACCTTGCCAACAAGCTGCTAAGTAAACTGCCACATGCAAACACTACTGGCGTAGGTGGCCTCTGGCGTATCACTGACAACAAACACTACGACCGACCCAGCTCATCAAAGCCATTACCAGTCCACTCTATTATTAGCCGTCCTGCAGGCTCAGCGCAGGAGGTCGGGAGCTGCCTCATCGCCGCCTGGGAGCAGACGGCTGAAATCACTCTGTTACTTGAAGCGATCAAGATTGGTGAAGCACTGAGTTGCACACAGAGCGTGGGCGGCGGCTGGAAAATATCTGCGCCCTGTACCAGGGAAGATCATGCTCAACCAGATGACAAAAAGACAACCTTTGATGACGGCACGATCACCTCTGCTCTCTACTACGCGCTCAATCTCCATGACGCATTAATCAGCGCCAATCTTCCGATACCCGAATGGTTGCCCACCATGATTGATCGCGGTCTCAATTTCATAGTTAACAAGCAATCAGACGATGGTAGCTGGCCACAGGCACTGCACTCTTCCGGTTACAGCACACTACCCACTCTTAATGATGACGCAATGACGGGCACTATCCGCTTACTTATTCGTGCCAACATTCGTAACCATAACAATCGATATCTTGACGCCGCCCGACGTGCTGGCGACTACCTTCTAAAGGTTCAGGGCCTCAGCACACAAACCGCCTTTGCACAGCAGTACGACACTGATGGAATACCCACCGCTGCCAGAACATTTGAACCCGCCGCCTATGCCTCACTGGAAACGGCTTATGCAATCAACGCCCTGATCGATCTCTACATAGCCACCAGTGATGAACACTACCGTAGCGCGGCTGAGAGGGCAGCGACGTGGTTACGACAAAGCGTTATTGCACCCGAACAGTGGGCTCGTCTCTATGAGGTTGCTAGCAACCGACCACTCTATGCCAGTCGCGCAGGGGAGAGCTTCTATTCAATCGAGCAACTATCCGACGATGAACGTAGTCGTTACCGCTGGATCGGTGGTTATGAAGAGTTTCCAGACATCAAACTTGCACTCGACCGAATGGAGTTATTGAAGCAGGGACGTGAAGCGGTACACACCTATGACGAAGCCTTTGAGAACACGGCACTGCTAGCACTCTCACCCACCGCGAGAGCCTGGTTTGATCCTGAGCGCGCAATAGAGAATCCTCCACCGGACTTTATCTCATCACGACACTACGTTGAAAGCTGTGCCCAGATGATCGGACAACACCGACAGCAGCCGATGCTCCACTCACCGTCGAGCGTACCGTAGCCATTCCACTATTCAGTCTTAGGCTCGATCTCCAACATCGGTTCTGTTCCCTCACCCGCCTTGATCTCGATGTCGCTCTCATGACTGCCACTGCTATTGGATGCGCGCAGTCGATAGGTACCACTATTTAGATGCCAGACCGGTTTGTTGTTTCGGTAATCAATACGACGGTGATTACCGTGTAGATCAGGCTTACTCTCAAACAGGGTGAATGTGATACCACTTGTGATCGGTTCACCATCTTTGATTTTTGCACTCGGTCTCAGGTAACCCGCATCGAGATTGAGTTTGATATCGTTTCCTACACCGGAGTTCATCTCGATTTCCATTTCGGTATAGGCGAGATCGTACTGCGCCTTGAGCAGATATTTTCCTGCGCCGAGATGCCACACCGGCTTGTGTGAGCGGTAGTCGATACGGCGGCGATTACCGTGCAGATCCTGTTTCAGCTCATAGAGACTGAAGGTGACATCCCGCTCGATCGGTTTGCCTTCGGCACTCAGCGCCGCAGTCGGTCGCAGATAGCCACCATTAAGATTGATCGCTGGTTCGGTACCGGTCCCCGGCTTGATTTCGATCTCCGTCTGCGCCGAGATCAGATCATACTGCGCCTTTAGCAGATAGCTTCCCGCACCGAGATGCCAGACAGGCTTGTGCGAGCGGTAGTCGATACGACGTCGGTTACCGTGAATGTCAGTCTTGGTCTCATAGAGTGAGAAGGTAACATCACGCTCGATCGGCTTACCGCCTTCACTCAACATCGCTACCGGTTTGAGATAACCGGTATTAAGATTCAACAGCGGTTCACTGCCCTGAGCAGCTGTGATCTCCACCTCGGTCTCAGCGGCTGACAGATCGTACTGCGCCTTGAGCAGATAACTCCCCTCTCCTATATGCCAGACCGGTTTATGCGAGCGGTAGTCGATACGCTGTCGCGCCCACTTCTCGTTGACCGTATAGATAGTGAAGGTGACATCACGCTCGATCGGCTGGCTGCTCTCACTCAGCACCGCTGCTGGCTTCAGGTAACCCGCCTTGAGATTGAGCTGCGGCTCGGTGCCTTGATTGGCCATGATTTCAATCTCTGTTTCGGTCACTGCCAGGTCGTACTGTGCTTTCAACAGGTAGTTACCCACACCGATATGCCAGACCGGCTTGTGCGAGCGGTAGTCAATACGCTGCCGCGCCCCCTTCTCATTCACCGAATAGATCGTAAAGGTGACATCACGCTCCAGTGGCTGGCTGCTCTCACTCAGACTGGCGACCGGCTTGAGAAAACCCGCATTGAGATTAAGCACTGGCCCACTCTCCTGCTCGGCCATAATATCGACCTCCGTCTCGGCGACGGCAAGATCGTACTGCGCCTTCAACAGGTAGTTACCCGCGCCGATATGCCAGACCGGTTTGTGCGAACGATAGTCGATGCGCTGCCGTGCCCCCTTCTCGTTAACGCTATAGATGGTGAAGGTTACATCGCGCTCCAGCGCTTCACTCCCCTCACTGAGGGTTGCAGAGGGTTTGAGAAGACCGGCATTGAGGTTGAGCATCGGCTCGTTATCCACACCCGCCTCAATCTCAATCTCCACCTCGGCTACGGCAAGGTCGTACTGCGCCTTGAGCAGATAGTGTCCCGCACCGAGGTGCCATACCGGTTTGTGTGAACGGTAATCGATACGACTGCGGTTGCCTCTGGAATCGCGTTTGTAGATGGTGAAGGTGACATCGCGCTCAAGCGCGGCACCTCCCTCGCTCAGGGTTGCGGTCGGTTTTAGGTAAGCCGCGTTTAGTACCAGGGTGTGGTTGGTCGTACCATCGGCTTTCACCTCAACCATTTCAGTCGCACGCGCCAGATCGTACTGCCCCTCAATCACATAGTGACCCGGCTTCACATCGAAGAAGGGGGTACCGGTCGCCTCATGTAGGCGTTTTCCTCTCTTACCGTCCTGCTTCGCCTCGAAGAGACGGAAACGCACATCACGGCTCAGCACCTCACCACCCTCTTCCAGGGTCGCCATCAGTTTCAAACCGGCTGGTCCCGTCTCCTTAGGAGGAGGGGGTGGTGGGGGCGCGGGTTTCGGCTCTGGCTTGGCCTCTACCTTCGGCTCCGGCTTGGGCTCCGGCTTGGGTTCAGGCTTCGGCACTACCTTTGGCTTCGGCTCCGCCCTGGTAACAATCTCAACCGTCTTAACCATCGCATCGTGCAGACCGGCAGCACCGCGTGCCGAGAAGTACTCACCACCGGTATTGTTTGCCAGACACTCCAGCTGGGCACGGTCCCGCTCATCACTGATATCAAAACCGATCACATGGGTAGTGAAGTCGACACCGCTCTTCTCAAGCGCCGTTCCCAGCTCACAGGGATTCATATCGCAGGTCTCACGTCCATCGGAGATCAGGATCACCGTCGCACGCTCTTCGGTATATTTCAGCGCCTCGGCCGCCTGTTTTACAGCGGCGCTGAGTGGCGTCTTCCCCTTGGGATTAATCGCATTGAGCACCTTCATAGCGCGGTCGGGTTCGACCGTCGAGATCGGCACCACCATCTCGATATCACCACAATCACCCTTGCGTCGATGGCCGTAGGTGATGATGCCGAGATCGGTATTACTGTCCCAGTCGTTAAGTAGCCCCTCGATCACCTGTCGTGAGATGTCGATCTTGGTACGCCCCTTGATCTGCCCCCACATGCTGCCAGAGGAGTCGAGCACCATAATCACCTGCTCTCGCTCTGCCGCATTGATCGCAGTTAATTGAAAAGGCAGGGTAATAAGAAGAAGTAGTATCGAGAGGATAGTGCCAATAGTTATTCGCATGATGTGCGCTCCTGCCACTCGCAAGTTCGAGTAGAAATCGATGCAGATCGAATTTTTTGACTATCATTAAGCGTGTTGGGAAGAAGTATAGTTTGTTTATCTGCACCCGCTATGACACCGGGTACAGCGCTTTCGATTCGCTCGGGAGGATGCATGAAACGCTACGTTCAACTCTTCGCTCTACTGCTCGGCATCCTAATCGGCGCTAATGCTGTCGCCGAAGATCCCTTCAAGCCGACCTACTGGACCCTCAAGCTCAAACCACACGATGAGATTCCACTGGCCCAGGTGGCAATGGTCGGCGGCGAGACCTTTCCCGATGAGTACGGCGTCTCCTTCCAACTCCCCACACTCAGCGCCAAACAGCCGGTCGATCTTTTCGTCCACAGCCTGGAGGGCAATCCACTTAAAATCATCGCCTTCAAGAGTGAACCACACGAACCACTGCTAGAGGCCACCACTGGTGGCGACAACACCGCCACCCTCAGCTTCCGTGCCAACGGCCCGATCTATTTTCGCCTCAGCGGTGAGACGGGTAGCCACTACCAGTTGATCCTGGTGGTCGGACCGGAACTGGAGGTTGGTAGTGGTGGTGATTTCATTCCGATGTCACAGGCGACCACCACCGGTGGTGCCCCCGATCAAACCGAAGCACCTGCATCCGCATCGACCACTGCCGACAAAGAAGAGGGGTCTGGACTCAGTAGCGTGATCGTTATCCTGCTGGTACTGATCCTGGTGGCACTCGGTGTGATCGCCTTCGCCCTGTTGCGAGGTAAACGCGGTGCAGCAGCGCTGCTCGGCTGTCTTGTTATTCCTATGGCTGGAGCACCACTCGATAGTGAAGCGGCACCGCCACTCGGCTCAACCCGTGAGTATCAGCAGCGCATCGGCCCCCATCTGGTTGATCGCAGTAGCACCCAGAGCGAGGGGCGAGGTTTCATTCTCGGTGCACAGGATCGCTACAACGGGGTTAAGCAGTTTCACGGCACAGCTGGCCAGATCATCGGCGCTTCACAGGCGCTGGCCAATTTTCTCAAGAAGTACGGTTTCATGGATCCCAACGATGCCGCCGTGCAGCCCAACTACAATCCGCGTGGCACCCCCTCACTCCCGGCCAGCATTCTTGATGATGTACGTGCACCGGGCACCCGCATGATCGAATACCGCTCCATTGCCGATAAGATCGAAAAGGCGCGCCGTCACCTTGAAGGGAATTATGTTGTGAAGAAGGAGACCGAACTCGAGGCGGGCATGATCAACGAACTGGCCGAGGCGGCCTCTGGCTTGAGCCCCTTCGCACAGCTCGCCTGGACGACGATGAAGGCGAATCCAAAAACCAGCTTCAACGTCTCAGCGGCGAACTTCTACAAGAAGTATGACGCCGGTCAGGAGAGTGGACTCAACTACCTCAACGATGCGCTCAAAGAGATGGGGGCGTTTGAAGCGAAGTACTACGGCTATCAGAACTGGTACGTCTACCACGGCCTGCCGTTTCACCAGTTTATGAGCATGCGTTACATTCGGCCCGATCGATAGGCACTACAATGAGAGAACAACGGACTCACAGATTATCGAACGCTCATTCTGCGCCGATACTCAACCAGCCGCTCACCAATGGAGGCACTGCCCGATAGCTGGTAGGCGATCGACATCAATCGATAACTCGCTGCAATATCTGAAGACTCCAGCGCTATCGCCGCATCCCTGAGGTCCTCCACTTTCAATCCTGAGAGTGGCGCGATGGCCGTTAGGATATGTTCGATCGCACTGTTCACCGAATCCTCACTCCACCGATCACCCGGCTGCTCCGGGTAGATGGAGAAGTCATCATTGAAGAGATCCTCTTGCACGGATGTGATGGCAAACTCCCTGTTCAACATCCTGTTTGAATCGACATATCGCGCATAGAAGGCCTTCGCCTCCGCAGCACTGGGTAACGACCTTCCTCTATTATCCAGCATGCTCCTGATGCGACTGGAGAGTTCGCAGTTTGGCAACGTCGCATTGAGCAGATGCCCCACCTTCGTTCTCTCAAACCCCAACGAGCGATTTTCCCTGACGGATTTAAGGTCGGCACTCTCTGCCATACCGAGCAGGGTAAAGAAATCGGTCACCGCTTCACCCCCTTCAAGCAGGTCTGGTTCAAATACTCGAATCGACAGATTCTCAGCGCCGAACACCTCCGCCCACATCGACACCCGCTTGTAGTAGTTCAGATATTCATCGTAATGATCTCTACTTAGCGGAATCGCAAACGCATCCCCCGAGTAGTAGGCGCTGGCCGCGTTGTGTCTATTTTTTGAACCCTGTTGATGGTGTGAGATCACCTGCCGGTCCTGGCGCCGCAGATAGACAATGACCTGCACCCTATCAAAATAGCGCCGACACTCTCGACCGATTCGCTTAACCTCATCAATAGAGAAGACCCAGGAGAAATTCTCCGCCGACATCACCACATCGCCAGGGAGTTCTGCCAACCTTTCGGCGAGACGCTGCAGATTCGACACCCTGACACCACGCCCACTTTGTAACTCATCGCGCAGGTCCGCAGCCGAAACCCATGCATTCGATGTGTTACCCGAGGGGATCAACTCGCCCTGCTGATTTTCAGAAAAGAGACTCAGACCCTGACCGGCAAGATTGTCTCGATTCTGAAACAGCGCCTGTTGAATGGAGGATGAACCGGTTTTGTGGCTGCCAATGTGGAGGTAGAGCGTTTTCATACGGAAAATTTAATCTGTGGATACAACGTTGTGAGCGGACGATCGCAGGAGGACAACGATAGCCTCAGGGATCACTAAGCTGCCATTTTATGCTGACCGGGCCGACTCTACCAAACGCATCAGTGCACTATCGACACGCCGCGTGAAGCGTTTGATGCGAGGCGCTTCGACCTTCTCACAGTTATACAACGAGAGAAACTGCAGGCGGCTATTTTTGGCACAGGTACTTAGCAGTGCAATCTTTATAATTCGCTTCACCGGCTGCCACATCAGAAACCGATCGACCCACCAGGGCGAACCGAGTGTGGTTACCACCAGTACTTCGCGAAGATTATCGAGTCGTGGTTTGATTGGGCCGTAGTCGCTGGCATGGTCGTAGGCGATTCCGGGCGCCCATACACGATCGAACCAACCTTTGAGGATTGCCGGAAAACCGAACCACCAGGTAGGGAAGAGCAGCACCAACGCCTCGGCGCTCTGCAACCGCTTCACCTCAGCCTCGACTGCCGAGCTGTCGTAACGTGCTGTGTAGTAGCTGCTACGTTCCTGGGCTGTCAGTGCGGGACTAAAACCCTCGGCATAGAGATCCTCAACCACCACCTCATGACCCGCCTCTACCAGCTGAACGATAATGCGTCGACCCAGATGCGTTGAGAGACTATCGGCCAGCGGGTGGGCAGTAACGAGCAGCGTTTTTATTTTCTTCTCTCTTTGAGCTCACATTCGATCTGCATAAATCCGGCTGCATGACTTTGTCACTGCTTAAGTTTGAGATGTGTGTGATCACCCATCGGACCAAACAGCGGAATACCACCGCCCAGGATAATCGGCATCAGTGATATTGGGGTATGTGTCAGCAGCGATTTTTCGACGAATGAAGCTGCCAGACTGCCGCCACCCACCAACCAGAGATGTTTAATGCCCTGATCACGTGCCGCCTCGACAACGGCCTCAGGTAACTTCTCGTTCTGGAGGTTTGCCCCTTCACTCGGCTCAACATCACCACACGTACAGACCCACGTCGGCTTGTCACCGTAGGGCCACGCACCGAATGATTTAATTATCTCGTAGGTCTTGCGCCCCATCACCAGACCATCGACTGTGGAGAAGAAGCTCTCATAACCGCTATCTTCCATCGAGATATCGAGCTCTTCTAACCACGACACATCGCCATCACTCTTGGCGATATAACCATCAACACTCGAGGCGGCATAGTAGGTGACCTTCAAATCTCTCTCACCATCAATCAATGCCTGCAACAGAGATTATCTCCGCAACCGCTACGTCCTTACGCAGCGCACGTGCAGCGGTGTAATCATCGGAATGGTAGAAATCGTTGGCTGCCTGCAACGAGGGAAACTCTATTATGATAATTCGACGCGCCTCATTTGGTCCCTCAAGCGAGTTTACCTCACCCCCTCGCGCCAGAAATTTTCCCTGGTGCTTCTCAACAATTGATGGCGCCACAGCCTGATAGCTTGTTAACTGCGAGGGATCAGACGCCTCAATTCGAATCACAACGTATCCTGCCACACTGCTCCTCCTGTTAAATATCAATCTATATGTAAAACAGTCGGCTTTATCTTCACTATTTCAATGACCGTTACACTCAAAATAGATTAGCCAGAGCCCCTTTTAACGATCTTCAATAAAGACTATCCGTAATTGGCAACTGCCATAACAACCTTTAACTCACTATCATCAATTTCCAAAGAGAATGGAATCGATAGAGTGAAATCATCGAGACCAACTCCGTTCAGCACCGACTTAATTTCATCTTCTGTAAAACCAATCCCCTCATCACTACCCTTTACCCAATCCCACTGAACAAAATATGCGCCCTCTCTCATCAACTGTTTCAGCAGGCGAACCGTGTCTGGATAATCGGGAACAAAGGCTAGCACTGATGAGGCGACTATTAGATCAAACTTGGGTGTGAGCAGTTCATGGCCATCGATTAGGTCCTGGCTTAGCTCTGAAGTTATCGTGCTTACATTCTCTATACACTTTTCATTAAGCACGTCGATCATTTTTTCCGATGGATCGATTGAAACAACCGTACCTGCTTGCTCAGCCAATTTACTGCTCAACAAGCCTGTTCCGCAGCCAAAGTCTAAAGCCCGACAATCCTCTATCTCTATGCGATCGATCAACGACTGATAGGCCTTCTCTGCATAGGCAATAACTGACGCATTACTATCCCAGCCATTCGCATAGTCGTCCCAGCTTTCACTCATTCTTGAAGCACACTCTTCTTTTGTAATAATGATTCAGTCATGCCTGACTAGTGAGCGTTTTTCTCAATCCATGCCAACGCATCATCACGACTTTTAAATGACTCTGTCTTAAAAACAGACTCCACATTCGCCTGCCAAAGGCTGGTCAGACTGAACTGGAGGCTCTCCGATTCAATGATCGCAAATACAATGTTTGGATTGACCTTCGCCGCCGCTTTGTCGAGTTCCGCAAGCGCCTCAATCTCGAATGCCGAAACGTTGTACTCGGTACATTTCGATTTATCGATGATCTGGTACCTCTGTTTGTGCAGCGTCTCCTCGCCGTAGACCCTCTTCTGCACATCAAGGATCTCACTGCCCGTCACAACACCTGTCCCGACCACCACCACACCCTCGCCACCATCAAGAACAACAACATCTACGGCCATAAACGTTTCACCACCTGTTCATATTCAAAGCAAACAATAATTCCAATCCAGCTCAATAGGAGATCGACGGCATTCTACGAATATATCGGTCATCAACCAGCTGCTTCAACATAAAGTCAGCCACATCGGCCCGTGAGATTTTAGCGCTAATTCTCCTGCCATCCGCCCTCATGCCATGCCAGTAGGAGTCCGTCAAACCCCCGTTGGTCAACGCACCGGCTCGAACTATAATCCACTCCAATCCACTCTCACGGATATGCGCTTCCTGAAGCTCATGATCATCGTAAACACCACGCAACGCCAGGGGAGTAATGAGGTATTTATACTTTAGCGGCAGTAGAGGCTCACTATCCCCACAGCCCAATGCAGATAGCGAGACCAAACGGTTTACACCCTGTTTAACCATGGCATCGATCACCGTTTTTGTCCCATGACCACGTAGTTTCTCCTTGCTCCTGACCGGGGCACCCAATGAGAACATGACCGCATCCTGCCCCTCGACTGCACTCTCAACCTCAGCACTATCTCTGACATCACCTTTCACGACCCTGAAAGCCGGGTGATCGATCTTGATCTTGTCGGGATTGCGAGCAAATGCAGTCACTTCATGACCTCTTGCTAGCGCCTGAGCGACCAACTGTCGTCCTGAACCACCTGTAGAACCAATAATTGTCAGCTTCATCTCTACCTCCCGACCCGTCTTTACTGCACAAGCCATCTATTAACTTGACACCATGTCAATTGACACAGTGTCAAGTATTGGATACGGTTTACACTATGTCAAGTGAAAAGCCAGATACCCGAGAACAGATCCTCCAGGCGACCTGGAAGTTGATGGAGCAGCGCGTCGGCAAGAGCATCGGCATGAGCGATGTCGCCAAGGCCACCGGCATCTCGCGGCAGGCGGTCTATCTCCACTTCTCGTCACGAACCGAGCTGATGATCGCCACCTCAAATTATGTGGATGAGGTCAAAGGCCTTAACCAACGTCTCAGCCAGTTCGAGAAGGCCAAAACGGGTCTCGAGATGATGGATGCCTGCGTCGAGGTGTGGGGAGAGTTCATGCCGGAAATCTACGGCATCGCCAAGGCGCTGCTCAGCACTAGAGATACCGATCAGGCCACCGCAGCCGCCTGGAATAACAACATGCGCTGCCTACGTGACTACTGTCGTGCTGCAATCGATAGGTTAGACGATGAAGGCAAACTGGCGCCTGAGTGGAGCCGAGAAGAGGCGACCGAGATATTCTGGACCCTGATATCGATCAACAACTGGGAGCAACTAACCATCGAGTGTGGTTGGTCAAACGAGAAGTACATTGAGCGGATGAAAGCGCTGATTAACCGAACCCTGGTTAATAGCCCCCACTGATTTACCTGATCAACGATCGCTAGCGCTGATCAAGCTCATCCTTACTGGCCCTGCAGAGTTTACTGACCACCAATTCATACGATCGATTGGCCAGATCAATCAACATCGCCTCCGGCACCTCTCCAGTCAGCGACACGGTGATCCAGTGATTCTTATTCATATGGTAACCCGGCACGATCGAGTCAAACTGACTCACCAAAACCTCGCAATCGGGTGGTGAACATTTCAGCGTAACCCGAGGGGGTTCCTCTGCCTCTGTTACCAGTGCAAACATCTTTCCCATGACCTTGAAGACCAACGCCTCTGGGCCAAAGGGATAACTACTCTCAGCACCTTTAAGAGATATCAGATGATGCGCTAGCGTCTCACTATTCATTCATCGCCCGATGAGATTAGAGTTCGAATCTTTTAAACACGCCACACCCTTGATTGATTACTCTTGGAGAGCAATGACTGCCATTTTCATCGTGCTTTCAAATGATTCTGCGCCCGCAATAAATAGACCATTATGGCAAAACATGGCGTCATCAATACCGGTTACTTCCTGAAGCGCATCATCGGATAGACCCGCCCATGATTTAGGCAGCGATTTTCTATCCTCGAATGAATCCTTCTCAACCGGTACCGTTTGTATCCGCCACTGGCCAGTCTGGGATGGGTAGACCATATACAAAGCCTCTTCAGACAGGGCGAGAACCGTCTTTTTCCATGGTGTGTATTTCTCCAGCACAATCACTCTCGGGTCTTCGGCATCATCGATGGCTTTAGCCACGATCGCTTTGGCACTAATTCCACCGTTTGCCGATGCGACAAAGCGAGCCAGGACACGCGATGCAAACTCTACCGCCTCATCAAAGCAGGCATCGAACGAACCCTCTTCTTGCCAGGTCGGATTAAACATAGAGATAGTCTGGCTAAGGGTAATGCCTTTAGTGGCAGCCTCGGCATGACCACAGTCGATGGCATCAATATTTGACACCAGACCTGAATCAACGCCATTTGCCACATCCTGATTACCCTGACAGATCTCCAGGCCATACTTCTGCCAGATCAAGCCAAATGATGAGTAGGGAATACCGTTTTCGCGCTCTCCTGCACCACCACGCTGATGATGGTCAAAACGGTCTCTATCGGGGTCATGTTCACCACCCACATCAACCACAACATCTGCCTTAGCGATAACATCCTGATCACGTGTGCGAATGAGTGTAGAAGAGGGATAAATGAACTTGAGAGCAGCGATACTGAAAACATCATCTGCATGATAATTACCGTTGTGAGTCGCTATGATTTTATCAGTCATCTGCTCTGCGTCGCTTTAGGATTGGATATAGGGATGTGCCCGTAAAACTCTGGATACTGAAATATCTAGACAGGCAATAAGTGACGGCGGATTCTATACGAAGATAGCCAACAAAAATAGCAGCCATTCAACAACCAATACTTAACGCGTACACGGACATAAACTGAAGAGACTCGGTTTCAGGGTAGGTCAATCAACTTACGTTGAGGCTCCCCCGGTTTAACGGATGAATTAATTAAGAGGCACACTTTGCCTCGTATTCTGCAGGACTTACATACCCCAAGTACGAGTGACGCCTGCGTC